>NZ_PSOW01000024.1:0-83837 GCF_003013335.1 Rhizobium sp. H4 | reverse complement strand
CCGCTGCCGCCTGCCTGCGGCAACAACGCATCAACAAAGCTGAATTGACCCGTCTGCTTCACCGCCATCCAAATCATCTCCGTTCAAAAACAACGGAATCATATTCTCAGCATTTTGCAACAGTCCCCAGCGGGGAGAAGATGCCGGCAGGCAGATGAGGGGGCGAGCGACGGTAGGAGCGAGTGCACTGAGCGTAGGCGAAGGCAACAATCATACAGGCACTACCCTCGGCTATTCCCCGTCTCGCCCGCCAGCCGATCCAGAAAAGCCTTCAATTCGCTTTCCTCGATGCCGACGAGATGGCGCTTTTCCGGGTAGGCGCCGGACCTGACGTCATCGGCGAATTCGGTGAAGGCGGCGATGCGCTCGCGCTGCAGCCGGTCATATTCGGCGGCGAAGTTGCGGTAGACCTTGGCATGGCGCGGGTAGTGGTCGCGGTTGGCGCCGAGAACGTCGTCGGCGAAGAGATATTGGGCGTCGCAGCCGCTACCGGCTCCCATCGAGATCATCAGCATCGAGGTGTTGCTGCTGATGGCGGCCGCTACATCCCCTGGCACGACTTCGATTTCGGCGGCGAAGGCGCCGGCTTCTTCCAGCGCCTTGGTCTGCCGCCAGATTTCGGCCGCGCTCGCCGCCGTCTTGCCGACGGCGCGGAAGCCGCCGGTCCAAGTCGCCTTGGACGGGATCAGCCCGAGATGGCCGCAGACAGGAATGCCTTCGTCGCGCAGCCGCCGGATCGTCTGCAGGCTGGCGGCGCAATAGACGGCATCACCGCCCGCTCTCAGAGCCGCAAAGGCAGCGCGCAGATAGTCTTCCGCCGAGACATGGTCGCCATATTCGAGCCCGGGTATGGCAAAGGGCGTGGGCGCGATCTCGCGGAAAACCGGGCCGAGCAGCGAAGGCGGCACCGAGACGATGTCGATCCCTGCCTTTTCGGCCGCTTCCGCCTCCTCCAGCGAGGTGACACGCAGCATGGTAAGCTGCCGCTTGCCCTTTTCCGCCAGCAGGTCGGCGACGGTCGCGCGCTTATGTTTCTTCATCGTCAATTCCTTTGAATATATCGGGCGGCTCAGGCGGCCAGGAGAGATTTCAGTTTGACGTCATTGGCTCGCAGCGCCGCGGGGTCCGGATGGGCACGTGCTGCGATCAGCATTTCGGCGAGACGGATATCGCGCGCCACCGCATTGCCCGGGCCGATGCCGCTGGCGGCGATCAGCCGTCCGTCGGCGTCGAGATGGAAAAGAATGAAAGCGCCGGCGCCGAGGTCGCGACGCTGATGCGTGGCCGCCCCTTCGGCAAGGCCAGATATCTGCAGCGTCATGTCGTATTGATCCGACCAGAACCACGGCACGGATGTAACGGCTTCGTTGAGGCCGAGCATGTTGGCCGCGGCCAATGTGCCCTGTTCCTGGGCGTTGCGCCAGGATTCGAGCCGCACCCGCCGGCCGCCATAGATCGGCAACGGAAAGGAGCAGCAGTCGCCGGCGGCAAAAACATCCGGCGCCGAGGTCCTGAGATGACTGTCGACGGCGATGCCGTTTTCGATCGTCAGCCCCGCCCTTTCGGCGATCTCGACATTCGGCCGGGCGCCGATGCCGACAAGGGCGAGATCGGCTTCGATCAGCTCGCCGCTCGACAATCTGATCACGGCTTTTCCGCCTTCCTCGCCCAGCCCTTCGATGGAGACGCCGCAGCGGATATCGACACCCTCGGTGCGGTGGCGTTCGGTCAAGAGGTGAGCGATCTCCTCCGGCACGCCGCGCTTCAGCACGCGCTCCAGCCCCTCGATGACCGTGACTTCAGCGCCGAGCAGGCGCGCCGTCGCCGCAAGTTCCAGACCGATGAAGCCGCCCCCGATGATGGCGATATGCTTCCCCGGCCGCATGGCCTCGCGCAGTGCCGCCGCATCATGATGCGTCCTCAACGAACGGATATGGGCGCTGTCTTCCGGTGCGCCGGGGAACGAACGCGCGGCGGCACCGATTGCCAGCAGAAGCTTGTCATAGGAAAACGTCGTCCCATCGGAAAGGGTGACGGTCCTGGATGCCGTGTCGAAATGCCTGGCTTCCAGGCCGGTCAGCAGCCGGATGCCGCTCTCGGCGTATTTTTCCGCCGCAGCGATGAATTTCGGATTGCTCGCATCGGCGATGCCGGCCTTTGAAAGCGGCGGCCGCTCGTAGGGATGAAGGGGTTCGGCGCCGATAAGCGTTATGTCGCCGTCAAAGCCTTTTTCCCGCAGCGCGAAGGCGGCGCGGGCCCCGCATTCGCCGGCACCCAGTATCACGAAATGAGCCACAACAGCCTCCGTCAGAGCGAAATGAAGACGATGTCGCCTTCGACCTTGACCGGGTAGGTCTTGAGATTGACGCAGACCGGGGCGCCCTTGGCCTCGCCGGTCCTATAGTTGAAGCGGCCGTTATGTTTCGGACATTCGATGATCTCATCCATGACGAGCCCGTCGGCGAGGTGGATATGTTCGTGCGTGCAGAGCCCGTCGGTCGCGAAGAACTCGTCGTCGGGGCTGCGGTAGACCGCAAAGGTGCGCCCGCCATGATCGAAGCGGATGACATCCTCCTCATCGATCTCGTCCTTGCCGCAGACTTCGATCCAGTTTCCGCTCATTTTTGTCCTCCTCGATTTTCGATTATTGCGCCGCCGGGGCGAGTTCGTTGTGGAATTCCTCGCGATAGGGCCGCGCGGTGGCCGGCAGTTGCCGCTTCAGGAAATAATCCTCGTTGCGCAGCTGGCGCAGGAAGGCCGGGATCATCTCGCGATAGCCCGACCAGATCGATGGGTTCGGCGCCGGCAGGTCGTGCTTGATCATCGCGTGCAGCTTCGGCAGCGCGTGGTAAGGCACCATCGGGAACATGTGATGTTCGACGTGGTAGTTCATGTTCCAGTAGATGAAGCGGCTGATCGGGTTCATATAGACCGTGCGGCTGTTCAGCCGGTGATCGATGACGTTGTCGGCAAGCCCGCCATGCTGCAGCAGTCCCGTCAGCACATGATGCCAGGCGCCGTAGAGACGCGGCAGGCCGATCAGCATCAGCGGCAGGATAGAGCCCATGGCGATCGCGGCGGCGATCGTGGTGACATAGATCGCCAGCCAGATGCGGGCGATGCGGATCGCCTTCGGCTGCTCCATCTCCGGAATAAAGGTCTTTTCCGCCGCGCCGATGATGCCGGCGGCATTGCGCAGCATGTCGATCATCGCATGCCAGACATCGAGGATGCCGAAGAAATTAAGGACCAGCCGCAAGAGGTCCGGCGGGCGCATGACGGCGATCTCGGGATCGCGGCCGACGATGACGGTATCGGTGTGATGGCGCGCATGGCTCCAGCGCCAGGTCACCGGATTGCGCATGATCATGAAGCAGGCGATCTGGTAGACGGCATCGTTCATCCAGCGCGTCTTGAAGGCGGTGCCGTGGCCGCATTCGTGCCAGCGGCTGTCGGAGGCCGAGCCGTAAAGCACGCCATAGGCGAGGAAGAAGGGCAGAGCGATCCACGAGCCCCAGAAATAGACGCCGAGCCCGGCCAGGACCAGCATGCTGCCGAGCCAGATGACCGTGTCACGGATACCAGGCGCATCGGAGCGCTGCATCAGCGCCTTCATCTCCTTGCGCGGAATATCGGTGTGGTACCATTGCGCTGCCGCCAGGCCCGTCTCGACGGCGGTGCGGCCGCTTTCGCCGAGCAGGTCGTAGTCACGCTTCTTGGTCTCGGTCGCCATTCTCCGCCTCCCTAATGCTGTTGCCGGGAGGATAGGTTGACTTTGGACGAGGCTCAATGCAGGCTTGATGTAATCTATCAAAAGCCATCAATAGTGGCTAGCATCCATGAGCGAATCCATCAGGAACACCATGCGCCGCCCCACCATCTCCGACCTTGCCCGCGCCTCGGGCGTCAGCGTTGCCACCGTCGACCGTGTTCTCAACGCCCGCCATCGCGTGCGGGAGGAAACAGCCAGGCGCGTCTATGATGCGGCGCAGGAGATCGGCTACCACGCCGTCGGCCTTATCCGGCAGCGCGTCTTCGAGGATCTGCCGCAATATAGGCTGGCTTTCCTGCTGCAGAAACCGACGCAGGCCTTCTACCAGAGCTTCGCCCGTGAAATCGAGGCGGCGGCACGCGCCGTCACCACGGCCCGCCTTCAGATCCAGATCGAGTACCCCTCATCGGCGACCCCCGCCGCCATCGTCGAAAAGATCAAGCTGCTAGGCGCCCGCAACCAGGCAGTCGCCGTCGTGGGCCCGGACTATCCGGCTGTGACGACGGCGGTGGAAGAGTTGAAGGACCGCGGCATTCCCGTGTTCTCGCTGCTTTCCGATCTCGCCACGGGCGTGCGTGACGCTTATGTCGGCGTCAACAACCGCAAGGTCGGTCGCACGGCCGCCTGGACGATCGCGCGCACCGCCCTCAAGCCAGGCAAAGTCGCCTGTTTCGTCGGCAGCCACCGCTTCCACGGCCACGAGTTGCGGGAGATCGGCTTTCGCTCCTATTTTCGTGAGAATGCCCCGCAATTCGATGTCATTGATACGCTGATCAACCTCGAAACCGCCGAAATCACCCATGAGGCAACCCTGACGCTGCTGCAGAAGCATCCCGATCTCGTCGGCCTTTACGTCTGTGGCGGCGGCATGGAAGGGGCGATTACTGCATTTCGCGAAGAAGGCGTCGGCGGCCGCGTCGTGCTTGTCGTCAACGAACTGACGCCGGAGAGCAAGGCCGGTCTTGCTGACGATATCGTCACCATGGTTGTGGCGACGCCCCTGCCGGCCCTCTGCAAAGAGCTCTTATCGCTGATGCTGGGTGCGATCGAACGTGGTGAGGCCGTCGTTCCCGGCCAATCCTTCCTGCCTTTCGATATCTATGTCTCCGAGAATATCTGAAGGATGATGGAATTCTATCATCGCGGCTGACATTCTTTCAGCAATGAGGGCGGGCGGCGGCGATGCCCGATGGATTGCCGCAGGAATTCCGATAGAGATTCGCAGGCCCATTCACGAGGAACTGCTCCGCTGATGTCGCGGAGATGAGGAGGATATATCCGTCATGACTTCGATCCGCTTTGCGCTCAACCATATGGCCGCGCCGTCGCTCGCAATCGATGATTTCTTCGTGCTGACAAAGTCGCTCGGCATCCGAGAGGTCGAGATCCGCAACGACCTTTCCGGCAACGCGATTCTCGACGGCACCAAACCCGAAGCGATCAAGCAGGCCGCCGAGAGCCACGGGCTGACGATCATCTCGATCAACGCCCTGCAGCGCTTCAACGAGTGGAATGAAACCCGCGCCAGGGAGGCGCAGGAACTGATCGATTATGCCAGCGCCTGCGGCGCCAAGGCGCTCGTCCTCGTTCCGAAGAACGACGGCACCGGCTGCGCCGATGGCGAGCGCCAAGCCAACCTGCGCCAGTCCCTGACGGCGCTGAAGCCGATGCTAGATAAAGCCGGCATTATCGGCCTCGTCGAGCCGCTCGGTTTCGAGATCTGCTCGCTGCGCTCGAAGACCGAGGCGGCCGAGGCAATCAAGGAGCTCGGCGCGCAATCGACCTTCAAGCTCGTCCACGACACCTTCCACCATCACCTTGCCGGCGAAGCCGCGACCTTCCCGGAGCTTGCCGGCCTCGTGCACATTTCCGGTGTCAGTGACACCGCTGTTTCCGTTGCCGATATGCGCGATTCCCACCGCGTGCTCGTCGACGGCGACGACCAGCTCGACAATGCCGGGCAGATCAAGGCGCTGCTGCAGGCGGGCTACAAAGGCCCCTTCTCCTTCGAGCCCTTCGCAGCCGAAGTGCATGCGGTCAAGGACCCTGCCGGCGCGCTTCGCGCCAGCATGGATTATCTCACCTCACGGGTTTGAGACTGAAAGCCACGCGACGCTGTCCATGAAGCGTCGCCGCATCTCGACACGGTCGGCCGCTGGCGAGCGGCCGACCGTGTCGATCTATTCGCGGCCCCTGAACCGGCGCTGATAGGCGGGGTCGTAGAGCGAGCTCTCGCGAAACTCCTCTGCCGCAAGCGATGGGCCGACGAAGATGATCGCCGTGCGTTCGATCGGCTCGGCCGCAACCCTTGCCTCGATATCGCGGAGTATTCCCCGCAGCACGCGCTCGTCCGGCCAGGAGGCCTTGACCACGATCGCGACCGGGCAGTCGGCGCCGTAGAGCGGCGTCAATTCCTCCACCACCTGTTTCAGCGCATGGATGGCCAGATGGATCGCCAGCGTGGCGCCCGTCGCGCCGAATTTCTCCAGCGTCTCGTCGTTCGGCATCGGCGAAGCGCGGCCGGAAACGCGGGTGAGCACCAGGCTCTGGGCCACGGCCGGGATCGTCAGCTCGCGCCCGAGCGCCGAGGCAGCGGCGGCAAAGGCCGGCACACCCGGCGTCATCGTATAGGCGATGCCGTGCTTTTGCAGCCGGCGCACCTGCTCGGCGACCGCGCTCCAGACCGAGAGGTCGCCGGAATGCAGCCGTGCGACATCCTGGCCGGCTGCAGCGGCGCTGAGATATTCCGCCTCGATCTCATCGAGCGACATCGGCGCGGTATCGACGATACGCGCATCCCCCGGGCAATATTGCAGCAATTCGGGAGAGACGATCGAACCGGCATAGAGACAGACCGGGCACCGGGCGATGAGATCGCGGCCACGCACTGTGATCAGATCCGCAGCCCCGGGCCCCGCGCCGATGAAATGCACCGTCATTCCGTCATCCTTTCGTCCAACGCCACTGCGTCACCGGCATGGCCGGCCGCCAGCCGCTCATGCCGCCGATGACGCCGGCGCGCGCTATTTCGATGCGCGTCAGCGAGCCGCCGCGCTTTGCATGTTCGCAAAGCAGCACGGCTTCCATTTCCAACGTCACGGCATTGGCGACGAGCCGCCCTCCCCGCTTCAGCGCCGCAATCGCGGCATCGACGATGCCAGCCTCGCTGCCGCCGCCGCCGAGGAAGATCGCATCCGGTTCGGGCAGGCCCATAAGCGCGCCGGGTGCCGCGCCCTCGACGACGGCGAGATGCGGCACACCGAAGGCGGATGCGTTGCGGGCGATCCGCGCCGCCCGCTCCGGCGATTGCTCGATGGCAATCGTCTTCAGCGACGGATCGGCAAGCATCCATTCGATGCCGATCGATCCCGAGCCGGCGCCGATATCCCAGAGCAGTTGACCGTGCCGCGGCGCGAGCGCCGACAGCGTCATCGCCCGGATTTCGCGTTTGGTGATCTGTCCGTCATGCTCGAACAGTTCGTCCTCGAGCCCGGCGACGAAAGGCAGAATGCGCGCCCCCTCCCCTGCCGCGATATGGAGGGCGCAGACATTGAGGGGATCGATGTCCGCCAGATCGAAATCCGCGGCGATCGCGCTTCTGCGCCGTTCCCGCGCGCCGCCCAGAGCCTCGAGAACCGTAAGCTGTGACTGACCGAAACCATCGGCGGCAAGCAGGTTTGCCAGCGCGCGAGGCCCGTTCTCGTCCGAGGTCAGCGCGATGATGCGCCGTCCAGGGTGCAGATGCGGCCGGATCAGGTCGATCGGCCTGCCATGCAGCGAAATCGTCGCGACGTCCTGCAGCGGCCAGCCAAGGCGCGAGGCGGCAAGGCTGAAGGCCGAAGGCGCCGGGATGGTACGCATCTCTTCCACCGCCACATGGCGGGAGAGCGTTGCGCCGACGCCATGGAGAAACGGATCGCCGGAGGCGAGCACGACGACCGGCGTGCCGCGCCTTGCAAGGATGGCCTCGATCGAGCGCGCGAACGGGCTCTGCCAGGAAAATCTCTCACCTGATATCAGCGGCGCCGCCAGCGCATGATGCCGTGCGCCGCCAAAGACGGCCGGTGCGCTGGCGATCAGCCTTTTCGCCTCCTCGCCCAGCCCTTCTGGACCATCTTCACCGATGCCGATAATAGTCAGCCAGGGCTGATTGCCGGGAGGAGAGAGATCAGACATGGGACGACCTCGCATTCTGATCCTCGGCGGCACCAGCGAGGCGCGCCTGCTGGCCGAAGCGCTCGCGGCGCGCGACGATTGCGACGTTCTTCTGTCGCTGGCCGGTCGCACCGAAAAACCGGCTGCGCAGCCGGTTCCGGTTCGAATCGGTGGTTTCGGCGGCGCCGCGGCGCTCGCCGATTTCCTGAACGGGGGCGGATATGATCTGCTGATCGACGCCACGCATCCCTTCGCCGAGCGCATCTCCGCCAATGCCGCCCATGCTGCCGAGGCCACCGGCATAAGCGCGATCGCTCTGCGTCGTCCCGAATGGCAGCGCCTGCCGAGTGATCATTGGCGGGACGTGCGGAGCATTCCGGCGGCCATTGAGGCGCTTGGCCCCTCCCCCCGCCATGTTTTCCTGGCAACGGGCCGGCAGGGTGCGCATTATGCCGAAGCGGCAGCACAGCATCACTATCTCGTTCGCAGTGTCGACCCCGTCGAGCCGCCGCTTGCGCTTGCGAATGTCGATTATATCCTCGATCGTGGTCCGTTCACGCTGGAAGGCGAATTGGCTCTGTTGAGGCAGCACCATATCGATGTCATCATTGCCAAGAACAGCGGCGGCGTCGCCACCTATGCGAAGATCGAGGCAGCCCGCCTGCTCGGCATCGAGGTGATGATGGTCACGCGTGCTGAGGCGTCCACGGTCAAGACGGTCGAAACGGTCGAGGCGGCGCTGGCGGCGATCGATCACCTCTTCCCCTCTGCCATGTAACGCGGGGTGTAGACGAGGTCCGGCCTGCCGGGCCGCGTGACGATCCGCGTTTCGGCCGAACCGATGATGATGCAGGTCGCCATATCGGCCATCGAGGCATCCGCCTGCGACAGCGGCTGTACGGCGATACGTTCGTCCGGCCGTCCGGCCGCGCGGCCGAATATGACCGGTGTCATTGCCGGCAGATGGTCGCGCAACAGCTTGAAGGCCTCGCCGAGCTGCCAGGGCCGCGCCCGGCTGATCGGATTATAAAGGGCGACCACGAAGCCGGCCCTGGCCGCCAATTCGAGACGGTTTTCTATTATATTCCAAGGCTTTAGATTGTCAGACAGCGAGATGGCGCAGAAATCGTGGCCAAGCGGCGCACCGGCTCTTGCCGCCACCGCCAGCATCGCCGTGATGCCGGGCAGGATGGTGAGATCAACCGCGCGCCAGGCGGCCGGTCCGTTCTCGATCGCCTCGCAGACGGCGGCAGCCATGGCGAAGACACCGGGGTCGCCGCCGGAGACGACACAGACCTTGGCGCCGTCGGCTGCCATCGAAAGTGCCGCCCCTGCCCTGTCGAGCTCTTTGCGATTGTCCGAGGCATGGCGCAGCTGATCGTGGCGGAGCTGCAGCCTGTCGAGATAGGGTCCATAACCGAAGAAATCCGTCGCTGCGTCGACGGCAGCCAATGCCTCCGGCGTCATCTGTTCGGGATTGCCGGGACCGGTGCCGATTACGAAAAGCGCGCCGCTCATCGGCGGCCCTCCCAGCCCGGCACCAGGACGAGCGAAAAATACGGCGCATCGCCGTCAGCCCTGTCAGCAAGCTTTGCCATGGCCGCATTCGCCATGGTGCCGCGTTCGACATAGACGGCTTCGCCGAGTCGTCCGGCAGTTTCCAGCGCCCGGCGGATTTTCGGCAGATTGCGACCGACCTTCATGATGACGGCGGCTTGCGTATCGGCCAGGCGACGCGTCAGCTCGGCCTCGGCCATCGTACCGGGCAGTACGGATAGCACGTCATCCCCCTGGACGATCGGCATGCCGGCCAAGGACCAGCAGCCCGACATGGCGCTGATGCCGGGGATCACTTCCGTCTGGTAACGCTGGGAAAGTCTGACATGCAGGTGCATGTAGGAGCCGTAGAACAGCGGATCGCCCTCGCTGAGCACGGCGACGGTCCGCCCGGCATCGAGATGGCCGGCGATTGCCTCGGCGGACCGGTCATAGAACTGGGTGATCAGGCTCCGGTAACGCTCGTCGTTCTTGTCGATCTCGGTGGTGACGGGATAATAGAGCGGCAGCAGCGTCACGCCGGATTTCAGCAGCGGCTCGACGATCGCCTTGCCGTTGCCGCCCCTGCCCTCTTTGGCGAAGTAAGCAATGACGTCGGCATCTCCGATGGCGCGGACGGCTTTAAGGGTCAGGAGCTCCGGGTCGCCGGGACCCGTGCCGACGCCGATCAGGCGGCCTTGTTTTGTCATAGGCCCGGCCTCGCCAGCGCATTGATGGCGGCCGCCGTCATGGCGCTGCCGCCGAGCCGGCCGCGCACGATGGCAAAGGGGACGCCATAGGAATTTTCCGCCAGCGCATCTTTCGATTCCGCCGCGCCGACGAAACCAACGGGCATGCCGAGGATGGCAGCGGGTTTCGGGGCGCCGTCGCGCAAGAGTTCGAGCAGGTGGAACAGCGCCGTCGGCGCATTGCCGATCGCGACAATGCTTCCGCCGAGCCGTTCGAGCCACAGATGCATGGCGGCGGCTGAGCGCGTATTGCCGGTCTTAACCGCAAGCTCCGGCGTGGCGGGATCGCGCAGCGTGCAGATCACCTCGTTCATCGCCGGCAGCCGTGCCCTGGTAACGCCCTGAGCGACCATTTCCGCGTCGCAGAAGATCGGTGCCCCACCTTTCAGCGCCTCGCGCGCCGCGCTGACGACATCGGCGGAAAACACAAAATGCTCCGCCGCTTCGACCAGCCCGCAGGCATGGATCATGCGCACGGCGATCTCGGCCTGCTCTTCGGTGAAGCGCGAAAGATCGGCCTCGGCGCGGATGATCGCAAAGGAACGCTCATAGATCGCGTCGCCGCTGCGGATATAATCGTAGTCTGGCATTCCTATTCCTGTCGCAGCGCCTTCGAAACGCCGGTTGCGCCAAGCCGTGTAAGGCAGGCGGCGGTCGATTCGCCAGCGCCTCTGTTATCTTCGATGGAGCGGGCGAGCCTCTCTATAGCGAAATCGATCCGTCCGCCAGCGATCCGTTCATCCGGCCGATCCATTGCCAACCCGTTGAGGATGAGATCGTAACCTTCAACCGTGCCGGTCAGGGTCAGCGCCGGGCGCACATGCGCGCAGCCTTTGGCACAGCCGGAGAGATGCAGCGTCAGCGACCCGTCGAACAGGTCGGGTGCGGCGGCCAGGATGCGGCGGGCCAGCGTTCGTGTCTCGTAGAAGGCGGAGCCACAGGCGCCGGCGCCGGCGCAGGCGGCAATATGCTCCGCTTTCTCGCCAGGTTGCGCGCTGAAGCCATATTGGGCGGCCGCGGCTCTGATCGCCGGCACTCTCTCTGCCGGCAGGCCGAGGAAGAAGAAACCGCGACCCGGCGCCAGCCGGATGGCCGTTGCGCCGGAGGCTTTGGCGAGATCGAGCAGGGCGGTCAGGTCGGACGCTCTCGTCTGGCCGAATTCCGGCCGCACGCCGAGCACGGCTTTGCCGTCCGTCAGCCTATGCAGGCCCGGTAGCGGCATCCTTGCCGAGCACGACTGAATGGATCGGATAGCGGCCATGGCGGGAAAATGTGTTTGCAGAAGCACCGGATCGATATCCCGTGCCCGACTGCCCTGCCCGAGCATTGCCAGCAGAACCAGGATTTCGCCAACGGCCGAGACGGCCGCCTCCGCAGGACCGGCCGCGACCGGCGTTGCGGTCGCGCCATCGCCGTTGATGGCGACAAGCCAATGCGCTTGGGATAGTGCGACGACACGAATATCGGCGGAAAGCGCCGACAAGCCAAAGGTTCCACCGCCGTCGATGACGATCGACAGTTTCGGCGCAAGCCGCGGCGAGGCGAGCAGTTCCTGAAGCTTGCTGCGCAGGGCCAGTTCCATTGCGGCCGGATCGCTCACCTCTTCCGGGTCGATGCCATGCAGCGGCGAGATCTCGATCGCCGGCCCGTCCGGCACGGTGATGCCGGCGGCATCGAGATCGGAAGCGAGCTGTCCGACCGTCTCGGCCCGCAGCCCGCGGATCTGCAGATTGCCGCGTGCGGTGATCTCGAGAATACCGTTTCCATGCGCCGCAGCTGAGCGAGCAAGGGCGGAGAATTGCGAGAGCGTCAACGCGCCGCCGGCCGGCCGCAGCCGCACGAGCAGGCCATCACCGGTCGGCATCGGCGCGGCAAGGGCGGGGCAGGCGCCGCGCGCGCGCTTCTTCGCCGCCGCGCGATCACGGCCGTCCGTCGCGTCTCTTCTGTCGATCGCCTTGGCGGTCTCACTGCCCATTCTTAATCCTCTGTCCGTGTCTTACATGATCGCGGCAGACGCGGCAAAACATGATGGAAACGGTCGGCCGGCTATTCCTCGAAATCCCGTCCCTTGCGCAGGAGATAGATGTCCATGATCCAGCCATGCCGTTGCCGGGCCTCGCTCCTGAGGGTGAGGATATCGGTCGCGACATCGCCGAGCCGCCCTGATCGGACGATCTCGTCCTCGGTACCGAGATAGGCGCCCCAGAAGATCTCGGCATCTGGGTCGTCGATCTTCGCAAAAGCCTGTTCGCCGTCGAGCATGACGACCGTCGTGGGCGCCTGGAGCCCCTCCCGCGCCAGCCGGCGCCCCGTGGTAATTTCGATCGGCTTGCCGACGAGATTGATCGGGATTTTGTGGCTGGCCGCCAGGGCCTGGATGCTGGTGACGCCGGGAACGACACTGTAATCGAAATCCAGGTCGGCTTGCTGCCGCACCCGTTCGATAATGCGGATCGTGCTGTCGTAGAGACTGGGATCGCCCCAGACCAGAAAGGCGCCGCTGCCATCCTCGGGCAGGCCGGCGATCAGCTCTCCATAGATATGGGCGATCTCGCCATGCCAGGCGTCGACGCTTTGCGTGTAGCTTCTGTCCGCCGTCTGTCGCTGCGGCACTGCGAATTCTGAAATCCGGATCCCCGGCCGTGTGATATATCGCTCGCAGATCTCGCGGCGGACCTCGGCAAGCTCTTCCTTGGCCGCGCCCTTGAGCGGCAGGAAGATCACGTCGGCGGCGTTCATCGCATTGATTGCCTGTATGGTGACGTGCTCCGGGTTGCCCGTGCCGATGCCGATGATATGGATGTGCTTCACGCCGATACTCCCATGATTCCTGGCGGTCTTGCCGAAAAAGCCGGGTCGCCGCAAGGGCAGGGCAGGGAGTTGGCCGCGGCCAACCGGGCCGCCGATGAGGCCCTGGCCCCTATTGTTGCCGGAAATCCCGAATCGTGTCACTTTCGATACGCTTTTTGACGCTATGTTGACAGAAAAGCGCATCGAAAAGGATTGGGTGTTTTGGACAACATTAGCGTATCGACGACAGATGTGCGGATCGAGCGGCATGCGAACCAGCTGTCGCGGCAGTTGAAGCTGCTGCGTGACAAGCTGTTTCCGCCGCTTTCGCAGAAGACGCTGCGTACATTCTCCTCCGGCGAGGCCGCTCAGATGATCGGCGTTTCCGACGGCTATCTTCGCCAGCTTTCGCTGGATGGCAAGGGGCCGCAGCCGGAACTTTCCCCGAATGGCAGGCGCTCCTATACGCTCGGCCAAATCAATGAATTGCGCCATTATATGGCGAAGCTGAAGCCGAAGGATGCGCTCAGCTATCTTCCCTGGCGGCGTCCCGGCGAGAAGCTGCAGACGGTCGCCGTGACCAATTTCAAGGGCGGTTCGGCCAAGACGACGACGACACTCTATCTGGCGCAGTATCTGGCGCTGGCCGGTTACCGGGTGCTTGCCATCGATCTCGATCCGCAAGCCTCGCTCTCCTCCATGCTCGGCGTGCAGCCCGAATTCGATCTCTCCGACGGCGATACGCTCTATGGCGCCATTCGCTACGATGCCGGACGCAAGCCACTGAAAGAGATTGTCCGCAAGACCTATTTCGACGGGCTCGATCTGGTGCCGGGCAATCTCGAGCTGATGGAGTTCGAGCACGAGACCCCGCGGGCGCTCAATGATCGCCAGAAGCCGGCCGAGCTGTTCTTCCGTCGGGTCGGCGTGGCGATTGCCGAGGTCGAGGCGGATTACGACGTGGTGGTGATTGATTGCCCGCCGCAGCTCGGCTATCTCACCCTCGGAGCCGTCTGCGCCGCCACATCGCTGCTCATCACCATCCATCCGCAGATGGTCGACGTCGCGTCCATGTCGCAGTTCCTGCTGATGACCTCGGATCTGCTCTCCGTCGTTCGCAAGGCCGGCGGCGACCTGCAGCACGACTTCATCAAATATGTCGTCACCCGCCACGAACCTTTCGATGCACCGCAGTCGCAGATCGTTGCGCTGTTGCGCAGCCTGTTCGGCGATGACGTGTTGACGGCAACCATTCTCAAGTCGACGGCGATTGCCGATGCCGGCCTGACCAAGCAGACGCTTTTCGAAATCGAGAAGGGGCAGGTGCGCCGCTCGACTTACGATCGGGCGTTGGAATCGGTCAATGCCGCCAACAGCGAGGTTCTTGCCGGCATTCACAAAGCCTGGGGCAGGACATGAGCAGACGCGATCGCCTCAAAGGTCTTTTCGACGATACGGCGCAGGAGTTGGCCGCGGCCAACTACGAGGAGTCTTCTTCGCGCGGATCGGCCGGGCCGGTCCGGACGATGGCGCTGACCCTCGGGCGCATGGAGGAAGAGAGCAGGGCGATGCAGGAGGCCTTGCTCTCCGGCGAACGCATCGTCGAACTCGATCCCGATCTGATCGATTCCTCCTTCGTGCGCGACCGGCTTGCCGACCAGCCGCTCGATATGGAAGACGAGCTGGTGCGGTCGATTGCCGAGAACGGCCAGGAAGTGCCGGTTCTGGTTCGTCGCCATCCTGATGACGAGGCCCGCTACCAGATCGCCTACGGCCATCGACGCCTGCAGGCCGTCAGGCTGCTCGGACGCAAAGTGCAGGCGATCGTCCGTCAGCTCGACGATACCGATGTCGTCATCGCGCAGGGTATCGAGAACTCGGCGCGCCGGAACCTTTCCTATATCGAACGCGCCGTCTTCGCCTTCAATCTCGAGCTCAAGGGGTTTGAGCGTCCTGTCATCATGAAGGCGCTGTCGACCGACAAGACGGAGTTGTCGAAGCTGTTGTCGGTCGCAAAAGCCATCCCGGCCGAGATCGTCCGCTCCGTGGGAGCTGCCCCCGGCATTGGGCGGCGTAAATGGATGGCGCTGGCCCAGGACTGGAACGGGATGACGGCGGCGCGGCTTGCGAAGCTTATCGCCTCGGAACAGTTCATGGCGGAAGAGAGCGACCGCCGTTTCGAGCTTTTGGTTGCCGAGCTCGCCCGGAAAGAGGCGAAGCCGGAGCCCACGGAATATGACTGGAAGCCGAAGAGCGGCGGCAAGATTGCCGGCCGAATCAGAAGCGCCGGCAATTCTTTCACGATCGCGTTGAAAACAGGCGATGCGCCGGATTTCGGCGCTTATATTTCACGCCGTCTCGATGAGCTTTACGAAGCCTATCGGGAAGGCAAGTTGCAAGCAGGAGAGTAGGCCGCAAAAGAAAAAAGCCTCCGAACGTTGCCGTCGCGGAAGCCTTTCTCATATCTGGACAATCTGAGAATCGCACTTCCTCGAATCACTGTCAAGCATCTTCGGCATCCTTTTGGGTGGTAAGATTTCTTTTGCCTTGAAAAAAAGGTGAGGGACATGGAGCCTCAATATGTATCGACGCCCTTTGGGCGGCGATCGATGACGCTTGGCATGCTGGCAAGCCAGGAAAGCGCCAGCAAGGTCGATCCGGACGCATCGGTCGACAAGTGGAAGATCTTTCGCTCGCTCTGCGAGGCAAAGGACATGATCGGCGTATCCGATCGTGCGCTTGCCGTTCTCAACGCGTTGTTGACCTTCTATCCGAAGAACGAGATTGCCGAGGCCAACGGCTTCGTGGTTTTTCCTTCGAATGAGCAGCTCTCGTTGCGCACGCATGGCATGGCCGGCACGACGCTGCGGCGGAATCTGGCGATGCTGGTGGAAGCCGGCCTGATCATCCGGCGCGATAGCCCGAACGGCAAACGGTTTGCCCGCCGCAACGGTGAGGGCGGGCTTGGCGAGGCCTTCGGCTTCAGCCTGGCGCCGCTTCTTGCTCGCGCCGGCGAGATCGAAGCGCAGGCGGCTCAGGTGATGGCCGATAGGCTCGAATGGAAGCGCCTGAGGGAGCGCCTGACGCTCTGCCGGCGTGACATCGCCAAGCTGATCGAGATCGCGCTGGAAGAGGAAATTGCGGGCGAATGGATCGAGATGCAGAAGCATTTCAATCTGCTGTCGGCCAGCCTGCCGCGCCGTCCGTCGGCTGCGGAGATGAGAAGCCTGCTGGCGGATCTCGAAGCGTTCCGCGAAATGATCATCAAGACGCTGGAATCGAAAACGAAAACAGAAAAAACAGACGCCAATGACAGCCAAAACGGTCGGCACATACATAGTTCAAACCCACACCTAATATCTGAACTTGAACCAGGCTTCGAAACGAAGCAGGGCGCAAAGCCGGAGGAAGAACCGCGGGCGTGGCGGGAGCCGCCAAAGTCCTTCCCGCTTGCCATGGTGTTGCAGGCCTGCCCCGAGATCGCCGCTTATGGGCCGGGCGGCGGGATCGGTAGCTGGCGGGATCTGATGGCCGCGGCCGTCATCGTCCGCTCGACGCTGGGCGTCAGCCCGAGCGCCTATCAACTGGCCTGCGATATCATGGGGCCGGAAAACGCCGCCACGGTGATCGCCTGCATTCTGGAACGAGGCGGCCATATCAACTCGGCCGGCGGCTATCTGCGCGACCTGACCCGGCGGGCGGAGCGCGGTGAATTCTCGCTTGGGCCGATGCTGATGGCGTTGATGCGGGCAAATGGTCCGCTGGCGAGGAGAACCGGGTGACCGGGTGGCCAAAAAGCCTCGCGCCAGCTGCGAGGGTTAGAAGGAGATGCGGCCTGTCGATGAGACCTCCTAACCGCTTTCTTCCCCCACCACTTTTATTGAAATACACCGTTAACCATGTCATAGTGACGGAAGAAAACATGTCTTTTGCTTCCATTTGTGAAAAACCGTAAAGCTTAACAATGCGCTACGATATAGACGGTGCGATGCTGCAAAACCTGCTTCCACCCCTTGCTGCCGCAGAGGACGGATTGGCACGGCTGGACGAGCGGGTGTTGCGCTCGCCGGTCGGCGAGGGATTTGCTGAACGCAGTCATTTCTTCGATGCCGCCGGTGCACTCTGGGTCGCCGGCGAACTCGTGCATGTCGAGGATCTCGTTTTGCACGACGCGCATATGGATAGCCGCGCGCCGAGCCACGAACTGACGATCGCCCATTCGGTGCTGCGGACGCGTCGGCGCATCTGGACCGGGGAACCTTCCTGGGCTCTTAGCGGGCCGGGCCTTGCAACGCTGACCGCGACCATGGGGGAAGGGGAGGGCACGACCCAGGAAAGCAAAAGCCCGGCGGTCGTGGTCGAGCCCGACGACGAGGAGGGGGATGAAGACGGGCCGCTCGCTGCCGAGATGGCGGAGATCGATGCGCTTCTTGCCCGCTCGCAGAAGCTCATCGATATCCATACCGGCAAGGCGCCGGCTGGAGAGACAGCGGCAGTATCGACGACCAAGCGCACCGACGACCCGCTCGGGTTGCTCGGTGACGAGGAATGGGACGAGGAACAGCGGCTTGCGGAGTGGCGAAGCGTGCTGCCGTTGGCCGACAGCCTGCCGCCGGTTCTCGGCGCCGTCATTCTTTTCGAAGCCTGGGACAGGATCGAGCCGCTACGGCGCCAGCATTGGCTCGGCGGTCTTCTGGTCGCAAGTTATCTGCGCGCCCGCGGCAAGGTCGCCTCGCATCTCTTCTCCTTCTACGGCGGGCTGAAGCTGGTGCGCCATGAGCGGCGTCGGGCCCGCGATCGGGCCACACGGCTGCAAGCCTTTCTGGAGGCGATGCATCTGGGTGCCGCAGCCGGTCTCAAGGAAGTCGACCGGTTGTCGCTGGCACGCACGCAGATGGAGCTGCGCTTCCGCGGCCGACGCTCGAACAGCAGCCTGCCGGACCTTGCCGATTTCATCCTGTCGCGGCCGATGGTCTCGGCGGCGATGATTGCCCGCCATCTCAGGATTACGCCGCGCGGCGCGCTGAACCTCGTCAATGAGATCGGCATTCGCGAAATCACCGGCCGCGGCCGCTATCGCGCCTGGGGTATCATCTGAAACGAAAGCGGCCGGGTCGTGAACCCGGCCGCTTCGTTTTTAAGTGAGCACCCGATCTGCCATCCTGTCACAGACTGCAGACCGGGCGCTCTTGCGCTTCCATTGCCCCCAGAAGCGCGGTTCTATTCCCGCTCGCCGGTGAAGTTGAGCAGAAGCTGGAAGATGTTGACGAAGTTCAGGTAGAGCGAGAGCGCACCGAAGACGGCGAGCTTTTGGTTCGATTCCTGATCGTAATTTTCCGAATACTGTTCCTTGATGTTCTGCGTGTCGTAGGCGGTGAGGCCGACGAAGACGACGATGCCGATCACCGAGATTGCGAACTGCAGCGCGCTCGAACCCAGGAAGATGTTGACGATGCTGGCGATGATGACGCCGAAGAGGCCCATCATCAGGAACGAGCCCATTCTGGAGAGGTCACGCTTCGTCACATAGCCGTAGAGGCTGGTGGCGCCGAACATCGTGGCGGTGATGAAGAAGGTCCGCGCGATGCTCATCCCGGTGAAGACCAGGAAGACGGAGGCGAGCGACAGGCCCATCACCGCGCAGAAGGCCCAGAAGGTGATCTGCGCCGTGCTCGCCGACATCGTCTGGATGCGGAACGTGAAGAAGAAGACGAAGGCGAGCGGCGCCAGCATCACCACCCACTTCAGCGGCGAGCCGAAGATCGGCACGTAGAGGGCCGGCGTCGAGCCGACGACGAAGGCGACGAGGCCTGTTATGACGAGGCCGAGAGCCATATAATTGTAGACGCGCAGCATGTGCTGGCGCAGACCCTCGTCGAAGATAGCCTGGGAGCCGGCAACGGCGCCATAGCGGGGATTGATCGGGTTCATGCTGATCTCCTCGGTTAGAACTAATAGAGCGAGCGGGCGAGCCGTTCGGCCGCCTGATCGAGATTGAGACCGCTATCGTCAGCGATCAGGGCGTAAGCGACCTCGCCGATCTGCCAATAGGCGGCTTCTGCTTTTTCCAGCGTGAGATGGCTGACCGGCTTGACCTCGAAAGCGCCCGGACGGACGGCGAAAAGCGACAGCCGCTTTCCATCCGACTGCTCGATCGCCATCTCGACGCTCGGGCCGAATTCGGATGGGAAGATCTGCACGTCGGCGATCTTCCAATCCCTAGGCAGTTCGGGCATCACAATCGCGGTGGCCGCGCGGATTTCGTCGGCGCTGTAAGTGGTCGGTGGCTGCGAAGGCATGGTTTCGCGCAGGACCGCGGTCTGATAGGCGCGGACGGCATCCTCGACATAGGCGGGCGCTGGAACGGAGGCCGCCACCTCGGTCGCCGAGAATGCACCGAAGGAATTGTGCGCCACCCAGCCGGCGGTCACCAGAATACCGACGGCGGCGATGCGCTGCATGGAGTGGAAGATGCGGCCATAGGAAAGGCCACGCTCCAGCCGGCGGGCGGCATCGCGGGTCTCGGCACGGCCGAAGGCGCTTTCGCCGGCAAGCGCCAGGCGCAGTTCACCTTTCACGCTGAGATCGGCCATCACCTTGGCGGCAATCGCCGGGTTCTCGGAAAGATAGGACTCCACCTGGATGCGGCGGGCGACATCGAGCTCGCCATCCACATAGGCGTCGAGATCGGCGTCGACGATCGGGTCAACTGCTTTCATGGCCGTTCCCTCCGATTAATCTCAGATGCGAAATGCGCGGTGTCTTCTCCTCGAATTCGCGCAGCTGCGTGCGGGCGCGGGAGATGCGCGACATCAGCGTGCCGATCGGAATGCCGAGCGCATTGGCGGCTTCCTGATAGGAAAGGTCTTCGATCGCCACGAGATGTAGCGCCTCGCGCTGTTCCTCCGGCAGGTCGAAGAAGGCGTCGCGCACCTGCTGCAGGCGCACGGCGTGTTCCTGGCCGGCCGGCAAGGACTGCTCGGCTTCGACAGCCGCTTCGTCGTGGCGCCGTGTCAGCGACCGCTTCTGGCGAAGGCGATCGATATGGGCATTGTGCAGGATGGACAGCAGCCAGGTGCGCAGGTTGCCGCCGCTGCGGAAGCTCTTTCGCTTCTCGAAGGCGCGCACCAGCGCATCATGCACCAGATCCTCTGCCTCGTCCGAATTGCGCACCAGCGCGCGCGCGTAGCGCCTCAGCGCTGCGAGCTGGCCGATGACGTCGAACGGGCGGTCTTTGCGTTCCATGATTGAGTATACGCAAGCGCGCCGGATTTTATTCCCGGCGGGACAAAAAAAGTCATCCGGACGGAACATCGTTGCCGAATATTCGGCCAGGATACGATGAGCGCCCTAAATCGGCGATTGTTTATGACAATTACATGACAGATCATCACGCCGCTGATTTGGAGGGGAAGATACACAATGAAGGAAAAGAAGCGGGTCTACGAAGCTCTCGTGGACGGCGCCATGGAAGGGCTGACGGGTGAGGCGCTGTATGATTTCGTCAAGATGCGTTGCCCGAAGGCCACCAGCAAGAAGATCGTCCGGGCCTCGCTTCTCGCCCTGACCGATCCGCATCTCAAGGACCGCAACATCCTCGACGTGATCTATGCGCTTGCGATCAAGCACCGCCTCGACGAGGGCGTGCTTGATGACGGCGACGAGGACGATGCCGCGGAGCCGGCGCCGTTCTCTCACGCGGTCATCCAGGACACATCTCGACCTTCCTGAAATGCTCAGCGGCCATCTGAAAGCTCTTCGAGAATCGGACAGTCCGGCCGGTCATTGCCGTGGCAGGCATGCACGAGGTGCTCCAGCGTGCGGCGAAGTTCCGTCAGCTCACGGATCTTGCGGTCGATCTCACCGAGTTTGCTCTCGGCTATATCCTTGACGTCGGCGCTCGCCCGAGCCTTGTCTTCATAGAGCGCCAGCAATTGCCGGCATTCCTCGACCGAAAAGCCGAGACCGCGCGAGCGCTGCAGGAAACGCAGTTTGTGAACGTCGCTCGCAGCGTAGTCGCGATAGCCGTTTCCGCCCCTTTCGGGGCGGATCAGGCCAATATCCTCGTAATAGCGGATCGTCTTCGAAGGCAGGCCGGAGCGCTCGGATGCTTCGCCGATATTCATTGCCATCTCCTATAATTTTGCCAAGCGCAGCCTCAGCGCGTTGGCAATCACCGACACGGACGACAGGCTCATCGCCGCTGCCGCGATCATCGGCGACAGCAGCAGGCCGAAGACCGGATAGAGCAAACCGGCGGCGACCGGAACGCCGAGGGCATTATAGCCGAAGGCGAAACCGAGATTCTGACGGATGTTGCGCATCGTCGCCTCCGCCAGCCGCCGCGCTCTGACGATGCCGTTGAGGTCGCCCTTTACCAATGTAATGCCGGCGCTTTCCATCGCAACATCGGCGCCGGTGCCCATGGCGATGCCGACATCGGCCGAAGCAAGTGCCGGGGCGTCGTTGACGCCGTCGCCGGCCATGGCGATGACGGCGCCCTTGGCGCGCAATTCCTCGATCAGCGCCTTCTTGCCTTCCGGCAGCACGTCGGCGCGGACCTCATCGATGCCGAGGCTTTTTGCGACCGCCCGCGCCGTGCGCTCGTTGTCGCCGGTGGCCATGATGATCTTCAGCCCGCTGTCGTGCAGCGCCTTGATGGCGGCTGATGTCGTCGGCTTGATCCGGTCGGCGACGGCGACGAGGCCGGCAAGCTTGCCGTCGAGCGTGACGAACATCACCGTCTTGCCATCGCCGCGCAGGGCTTCGGCCTTTTCCGACAGCGCCGCGGGATCGATGCCGAGATCGGCGAGCATCGCCGCATTGCCGAGCGCCACCGTCATGCCGCCGGCAAGGCCCATGACACCCTTGCCCGTCTTTGCCTCGAAGCCGGTGACCTCGACGAAGGTGGCATCGCGCTCTTCGGCGCCGGAAACGATCGCTTCGGCCAGCGGATGTTCAGAGCCGCGCTCCAGGCTTGCCGCCAGCGACAGCAGCCGGTTCTCCTCGATGCCGCCGAAGGCGACGATGTCGGTGAGAACTGGTTTGCCTTCGGTCAGCGTGCCTGTTTTGTCGACGATCAGCGTGTCGACCTTGGAAAAGCGTTCCAGCGCTTCGGCATCCTTGATCAGCACGCCTTCCTGAGCGCCGCGCCCGGTTGCGATCATGATCGACATCGGCGTCGCAAGACCGAGCGCGCAGGGGCAGGCGATGATCAGAACGGCGACGGCGGCCAGCAGAGCATTGGCCAGGCTCGGTTCCGGCCCGATCGCGGCCCAGACGATGAAGGCAAGGATGGCCACGACGACGACGGCCGGCACGAAGACGGCCGACACCCGGTCGACCGCGCCCTGGATCGGCGCCCGCGAGCGTTGCGCCGCGGCGACCATGTCGATGATGCGCGACAGCACCATGTCGGCGCCGACCTTCTCGGCCGCCATGACGAGCGATCCATTCTTGTTGATCGTGCCGCCGGTCAGAGCATCGCCCTTCGCTTTCTCCAGAGGCAGGGGCTCGCCGGTAATCATCGATTCATCGACGGTCGACTGGCCTTCGAGGACGGAACCGTCGACCGGAATGCGTTCGCCGGGACGCACGCGCAGCCGGTCGCCGGCCTGGATGTCGTCCACCGGCACGTCGCTTTCGCTGCCGTCGGCATTGATGCGGCGCGCCGTCTTCGGCGCGAGATCAAGTAGGGCGCGGATCGCCGAGCCGGTGCGTTCGCGCGCCTTCAATTCCAGCACCTGGCCGACGAAGACGAGCGCGACGATGACGGCGGCCGCCTCGAAATAGACCGGCACGGCGGCGCCGTGGCCGCGAAAGCTCATCGGGAAGATCCCGGGCGCAAGCGTGGCGACGAGGCTGTAGAGATAGGCGGTGCCGACGCCGAGACCGATCAGCGTCCACATGTTCGGGCTGCGGTTGACGAGGGACGCCCAGGCGCGGCGGAAGAAGGGCAGGGCCGCCCACAGCACCACCGGCGTTGCCAGCAATAGCTCGATGTAGGTCGCCTGCGGTTCGCCGATCGCTTCGCGGAGCGGCAGGCCGAGCATCGGCCCCATGCCGAGCGCCAGCAGCGGCAGGGCAAGGATGGCGCTGACCCAGAGCCGTCTGGTGAAATCCACAAGTTCCGGGTTCGGGCCTTCGTCATCAGGAGGAATACCCGCCGGTTCCAGCGCCATGCCGCATTTCGGGCAGTCGCCGGGACGGTCGCTGACGACCTCAGGATGCATCGGGCAAGTATAGAGCGTGCCCTTCGGCGCCGGCTTTGCGGCCGGGCGGTTGCCGTCGCGATAGGCCGTGGGGTCGGCTTCGAACTTGGTCTTGCAGCCGGCCGAGCAGAAGTAGAATTTTTCGCCGTCGACCTTCAGAAAATGTTTTGCCGTCGAACGATCGACGGCCATGTCGCAGACAGGGTCCTTCGCTGTCAGGTAATCCTGCGGCGTCGCCGCGAATTTCGTCCGGCAGCTCTCGGAGCAGAAATGGTAGATGCGGCCAGCATGCGTCAGCGAGGGCTTGCCGGCCTCCGGATCGACGGTCATGCCGCAGACGGGATCACGAATGACCGTGTCGGGGGCTTTCTCCCGAGCATGGCTGCAATGGCTATGATCATTGCCATGGGTGTGACCGTGATGGTGGTCGTGTTTTATGTTCATGCTTATCTCCTATGCCCCAAGGGCAGTTGGAGAGACTTATCGACCTTCCAGCAACTGGAAGGTCAAGTGCTAATTTCGACGAGATTGATTTTTCGACGGCCGCAGCTCGCTTCTGGAGCGGGTGGGGGGCTTCACATAAAATGGGCACAGATATACGCTAAGCGCTTTGGACATCGGAAACTCCGATCTTCTGGCGCAACGGCCGCAGCCTTCCGGCCGTCGTGGAGGCGCGATCCGAGAGCGCAGGCCCCTGTCAAAAAACATGCTTTTGCCGACAGGCAGCTTTCCGACCAACTGCAGCGCGACCAAGGTCCGGAAAGCCGTGGCGGACATTCGTGCTTTCGAGACTTCAGTTACCTTTAATGCGTGCCCGAAGCTTGAGGAGATAAGACCTGGCCTTCCAAGCGAATAGCGCAAAGCTGATGTTTACAGCCACTGCAACGGTGACAACGGTCGTAAGCGCCCACAGACTGCCGCTTAAGAAGCTGCCAATAGTCAGTAGCAAGACATCTGCGACGATCAGCACTCCCCATCCTGGTCCGGCGTTAATTTGACGTTGCAGGGACCGCAGCGACCCGCGCCGAGATTGCTGAAGCTCCATCGCCCGGGCTATAAACTTGTTGAGCGGATAATTGGCTTCCCGATCCTCGATCGAAAAGCACACCTCCAACTCGTACTGGACGTCATCCAGAAAAGCGCGGAACCTACGAAGCCCTCGAAAGCTGTCGTAGAGCGCACCCTTCCTTTTGGGATCGGCCAACAAAAAGTCGAGAAAGTGGTCTTCGTCGTAGGGTGCGCCCGGCGTCGCGCGGTGCTTCTCGAAAAGGCGAATAATTTTAGTTCGGGCTTCAGTCATGCTTGCTTCCCCAACGTCCAACTCGTTGTTCAATGATAATCCTTGCAAAAGCTTGTTGCGCCGATTTCCGCATGTTTGATTCTTACGCCAGTCCGAACGTCTCTTTTTCACACACCCACACCGTTAGCGGACTCTGTCCGGACGCGTCGAAGGTGGCAAGCGGCTATTCCTGCTCCAATGTGCGACAAACAGGTGTTTTTAGACACCCGCCATCCTTAGCGTATATCTGGGCCTATTTTATGTGACGGACCCGGGTGGCGTGGCGCCATCCTCAGGTCGGGCTGATCAGCCCGAGGGGCTGGCTTCCGAGCAAGGCGGCAACCGAAATGCTGCCGCCGGGCTCGATGGTTTTTCCGGTCAGCAGATCCGCCTTCAACCCGTGAAGAGGGGAGGGCACCGCGATCGCCGTGTCCTCCCAGAACTCCGGACCGGCAAAAAGCACGCCGGGATCGAGCCAGCCGAACATCATTCGGGGCACGGCGACGATTGCGAAATCGCCTTTATGCACCCGGGCAAAGGCGAGCAGATGGTCGCGGCGGCTGCCCGTCGCCTTCAACGGCAGATAATCGCCTTTCGAAAACAGAGCCGGGTGCCGCCGGCGCAGCTGCAGGCCAATGCCGACGATGCGCTGCTTCAACGCCGCCGCCTGAAGCTTTGCGATCGGTCCGGCTTCAGCAAGCCAGGCAGCCAGCTGTTCGTGGTCGACCGGTCGGCGATTGTCGGGATCGACGAGACTGAAATCGAAACCTTCCGCGCCCTGGTAAATGTCGGGAATGCCCGGCGCCGTCAGCTTGAGCAGTGTCTGCGACAGGCTGTTGACGTAGCCGGCCGCAATAAAGGGCTGCAGCACCCTTTCGAAATCTTCGAGAAAGGCGTCATTGTCCGGCGACACCAGCGCGGCGGCATAACTCGCGACCGCCTCCTCATAAGCGTCATCCTGTTCGGTCCAGGCGGTGCGCAATTTCGCCTCGCGCACCGCCTTGACCGCGTAGTCGGTAAAGCGGGTGCGAAGCTCTTCCATCTGTCCTCTGTCGAAATCCTCCGGCCAGACGCCGGCGAGCGCCTGATAGAGCATCCATTCGGTATTCGGCTCCGGTGCGGCGCCATCCGCGAGATCCTTCAGCCACGGCCGGTTCATGTCACGCCAACGCGCCACTGCCTGGGCAAAAACATCCGCCCCCTCGCTCAAGGCGTAAAGCCTCGCGCGCGCATCCTCGCCGCGCTTGGTGTCGTGGGTGGCCGTTGCCGAAAGCCCATGCGGCTGCAGCCGCGCCCGCTCGGCCATGCGGCGATGGAAGCCGTCCGGGCCCTCGGGCGGCTTGCCCGGTTCGCTGCCGACCTCGTTTGCGGCAAGCAGCCTGTTATAGCGGTAGAACAGCGTATCCTCCGTCGCCTTCGCCATGATCGGCCCGCTCAACTGCTGGAAGCGAATCCGGAATTCGTGAGCCGCATCGCCCTCGATCCTGCCTTCGAGAAGCTTCAGCACATGATCGAGCGCGCGCCGGTCGTCGAGCTCAGCCATGACGTGCGATGCCGTCGCGGCGAGGACGGCCGAATCCTGCCAGGAAAGCGGACCGCCGTCGCCATAGGTGCGGTAGACGGGGAAGGCGACCAGCAGCGCGCCGAGCGCGGTGGCGATCTCCGCTCTGTCGAGTTCGGGAAAGATGCCTGCCGCGATCGTTGCCAGCCTGCCGGACTCGCCGGCGAAATTGCGCTCCACCATCTGTCGCCTGGCAAGCCGCCGGCCCTCTTCGGGATCAGCCGCCTCGCCGGCGAGGCCGCGATAGGCATCATCCAATATGCGCAGTCCGCCAGCGTCGATGAAGAGCTCGCTCAGCGCGGCGATGAATTCATATCCTGTCGTGCCGGCGACCGGCCAGCTCTCCGGCAGGACCTCGCCCGCCCCGAGGATCTTTTCCACGACGATATAGATATCGGCTCCGACCGCTGCCCTCAGTCTGTCGAGATAGGCCCTGGGTTCGGCGAGCCCGTCGACGTGGTCGATGCGCAGCCCCTGCACTTTGCCCTGGCGCACCAGCTCGAGCACCAGCCGATGCAGATCTTCGAACACCGGGGGATCTTCGACGCGGGTGCCGACCAGTCCGGTCACCTCGAAAAAACGGCGGTAGCTCAGATGCCGCGCCGCCTCCTTCCAATGGGTCAGGCGCCAATGCTGTTCCTCATGCAGGCTTTTGAGAAAGTCATGATCGGACGAGACGTCCTCGAGTTTTTGCCGGAGAATCGCCCGATCGCCGCCTTCGAAGAGGATATCGCGCAGCGCGCGGGCAAAATCCTCGCCCGACGTCACGGCCACCTCGGCCATTCGCATGGCGACCGGATCGTCGAGGCGGTTGGCGAGCGCGCCGTAGCTGGCGGGGTTCAGCGGCAACAAGGTCTGGAAGTAAGCCAAGGCGAAGTTGCCGTGCGTTTCGTCGAGCACAAGACGCAGTTCGCCTGCAGCCAGCGCCTCTTCGAAGTCCCGGCCGAGCTGCGGCAGGGTCAGCGGCTCGCGCCAATCGATGTCGAAGTGGCCGGCATAGGCGCTTTGCCGGCCGAATGTCAGCACGTCGCGCCACCAAGCGTTATCTGGCGAGGCGGCCATATGGTTCGGAACGATGTCGAGAACCAATCCCATGCCGGCGGCAGCAAGTCTTTCCGTCAGCCGGTTGAAGCCTGCCCGGCCGCCAAGTGCGGGGTCGATGTCGTTGGCGTCGGTGACGTCATAGCCATGGGTCGAACCGCTGACGGCGGTGAAGATGGGTGAGGCGTAAAGGTGGCTGATGCCGAGCGTCTTGAGATAGGGAATGAGGCCGCAGGCGCGATCGAAGGTCATGCCGTTGCGGAACTGTATCCGGTAGGTCGCGGTCGGAAATGTCATGAGGCCGTCTGACGTTGGAGGGAGACCCTTTTCAACGGTTGTGGCCGGGTTTTTGTTCCCTCATGGCGCCGCGTGTCTTGTGCGCTAATGCATGTCGTCCGGAAGTGTGCAGCGGTTCCGGGACAACGACATGCATCAAAACAAAGGGCTTTAGTCGATGAAGACGCCGACGCTCGCGGCTCGTCCGGCGGAGTCGATGACGGTCAGCTTCGAATAGCCGCCGCCGTCGGGCTGCCATTGCTGCGTGCGCCGACGCGAAAGGTCGGGCAGCGGCTTGCCGTTGGCAAGCCAGCGGAAGGGCGCGCGGCCACCCTGCAGCTTCAGCATCAACGGCGACAGATCGCCGCCTTTTGCTCCGAGATCGATGTGAGCGCCTTCGGGCGGATAGACAATCTGTGGTGCGGGTTCGCGCCCGGAGGCGACGAGCAGGCCGCTGGCATTCAGCGCAAAACGCCGCTGGCTGATCGGAAGCTCCGATTGGGCGATGCGCACAGCCCCGGCCGGAGGTCGCGGCAAGGGGGTCGTGGCGATGCCTGACTTGGCGAAAGCCTCGAACAGGATCGGTGCTGCGGTGCCATAGCCGGTCAGGCCGGGCACGGCGCTGTTGTCGGGCCGGCCAACCCAGACGCCGAGCACATAGCGTCCGTCATAGCCGACCGACCAGGCGTCGCGATAGCCGTAGCTGGTGCCGGTCTTGTAGGCGATGCCGCGCTGCGGTGCGCCGGCGGGAGGGATGACGCCGGAGAGAATATCGGCGACGTTCCAGACCGCCACCGGCTCGAGCAGCGGTTCGCCGTCGAGCTTGCCAGGTGTGCCGGTGATGCCGTCGCCGAGCCTTGCCGGCTGACCGCGATTGGCGAGCGCCGTATAGAGCTGCACCAGATCCTTCAGCGTGATGCCGACGCCGCCAAGACCGATCGCAAGCCCCGGCGTCTCGTTCGGCGGCAGGGCCGGACGCACTTCGGCGCGGCGGAAGCGTACCAGCAGCCGCGACGGCCCGACGGCGTCGAGCAGCTTGACGGCCGGAACATTCAAGGAGAGTTGCAAGGCCTCGCGCACGGTGACGTCGCCCTGGTAGCTCATGTCGAAATTGCGCGGCCGGTAGCCGAAGAAATCGGCCGGCCGGTCTTCGATGATCGTCTCCTGAGAGACGAGGCCCTGCTCGAAGGCAAGTCCGTAGATGAAGGGCTTCAGGGTCGAGCCGGGCGAGCGGTTGACGCGCGTCATGTCGATCCAGCCGGAGCGGCTGGCGTCGAAATAATCGGCCGAGCCGACCTCGCCGACGATCGCCCCGGTCTGGGCATCGGCCATCACCATGGCGAGCGAAAGCTTCGGCCCGAGCTTCATGGCCGCGGCCCGGGCGACCGCTTCCAGCCCTTGCTGCACCGGCTTCTTCAGGGTCGTCTGATGCTTGAGCACATCAGGCTGCTTGCGCAGCGCGGCTTCGGCCACATGGGCGGCCAATGCCGGCAGCTGCATGCGCCGCATGGGGATCGCGACAGCTTCGGCCCGCTCCGCCTCGCCATCGCCGACGGCCTCGGCCACCGCGGCGCGCTCGAGCACGCGCTTGCGCGCCTCTTGCGCCGCCTGGAGATTGCGGTCCGGCCGGCGCCGTTCCGGCAATTGCGGCAGGGCGACGAGCAGGGCGGCTTCGGCGACCGTCAGGCGGCGCGGCTCCTTGCCGAAATAGGCGAGGCTTGCGGCGCGCACGCCTTCCAGATTGCCGCCATAGGGCGCATGGGTGAGATAGAGATCGAGAATCTCTTCCTTCGACAGCCGCCGTTCGATCTGCACGGCGCGGGCGAGCTGCAGCAGTTTTGCCGCAAACGAACGTTCCGCTCGCGGCTCGATCAGCCGCGCCACCTGCATCGACAGCGTCGAGGCGCCGGAGACAATGCGGCCATTGCGGACGAATTGCAGGCTGGCCCGCCCGAGGGCCCAGACGTCGACGCCGCCGTGATCGTAAAAACGCTGATCCTCATAGGCAACAAGCATGCGCAGGAATTGCGGATCGACATCGGCGACTCCAGTCTTCAGCCGCCAGCGGCCTTCGGCCGTCGCGAAGGCGCGCAACAACTGCCCGTCGGCATCCAGCACTTCCGGGGAAAGCATATCCGCCTTGTCGAGCGGCGGCGGAAAGGCCTTGTCGGCGGCGTTGAGCGCGAAGAGGGCCGCGCCGGCAAGAAGAATGCCGGCGGCGGACCCGATCGCAAACTTGTGCCATCGTCTCATTGTTGCGCCGCTACGACCTCCATCTTGCCGGTCGCCGTGCGGGCCGAAAACTCCGGCCGATACATATCCTCGACGCTTACTGCCGGATGGTCGTAGGTGCCGGGGGTGACGGCGCGCACGACATAGGCGACGTTGAATTCACGATTGTCGCCGGCCGCACGGTTGAAAGCGGCGACGAAGCGGTCGTAGCGGAATTCGGTATGGGCGGCGGAGATTTCGCCGATCCAGTCGAAATTCGTCATCTGGGCGCTGTCGACGAGGTTCGGATTGTCGATCTCGAAACCGGCCGGCAGGAGATCGGTGATGACGATGCGCGACGGCCAGTCGTTGGTCTCGCGCACGTGGATGACGACGACATAGCGTTCGTTCTGCTTGGCCTCGCTGACATTCGCCTGCTCGCCGTCGAGCGTGTAATAGCTGCGCTCGATGAGGAAGCCGTCGCCGCCGGCCGGCAGCGGCACGGTCGGAGCGGCAACGGTGGTGACGATGGCCGAGACCGCGTCGTTCGTCTGGTTGGTCAGCGTCAGCGGATGGCCGGCGAGCGCCTCGCCGGTCATCCGGGCCATATAGGCGCCGGTGTGCGCCGCGCCGTTGACGTCGACCTTCAACCCGTCGTCACCGCCCTGGATGGCGCGGGCGGCCAGCAGCATCCAGGTTTCTTCCTGGGTGCTCTTGTATTTGCTGCGACCCCATTCCTTGGCAACGGCCTTGGCAAGATCCGGGATGACAGGCGGCACCGGCCGGCTTTCGGCGGCAAGCGCCAGGATCGCCGCGCCGTCGCGCAGGATCGTGCCGTAATCGGTACGCGACAGGTTCACGCGCGACACCATCGACTGCTGCGACATCTGCAGCGCGTCGAGGAAGATGTTCTTCGAGCGCTGGGCGTCGCCGTAAAGCGCCAATGCGGCGGCGATATGCGCCTTGGCGAGCGGCGTCGGGAAGTCGTTGATCATCGTATCGGCGTAATAACGCAGATCGCTGATCGCGGCCTTCTTGTTGCGGGCCAGCACATAGACGGCATAGGCGATCTGGTCGCCCTGGCCCTTGATGTCGGTGGTGTAGGAGAGGGTATTCTGCAGGTTTTCGAGCGCCTGCACGAAGGCCCTTTCCGGCACGTCATATTTCATTTCGCGGGCTCGCGTCAGGAAATCGGTGACGTAGGAATCGAGCCAGACGTCGCCCGAATCCGGCCCCCAGAGGCCGAAGCTGCCGGCCGAGGCCTGATAGGAGAGCACGCGGTAGATCGCGTCCTGCACGCGCTTGTGCACGTCGGCGTCGTTTTCGATGCCGGCCTGCTTCGCCACTTCGGCGAAGTAGAGCAGCGGCAGCGCCCGGCTGGTGGTTTGCTCGGCGCAGCCGAAGGGATAGCGGTCGAGCGTCATCAAGAGTGCCGGAATGTCGAAGGCGGCCGAACGGGTAACGTTGACGCTGATTGCCGCCCCGGGCAGCAAGCTGTCTGCAAGCAAGTTCTTGTCGACGGTGAGTTTTGCCCCCGGCTTCAGCGCCAGCACCCTCCGTTGGGTGATCGGCAGGGCTGCCGGGCGTACCGGCACGTCGACGGTCTGGTCGAGCGACAGGCCGGAGGCGTCGGAGAGGTTGATCGAGACGCTGCCTGCGCCCGGCTGCTTGCCGATGAGCGAAAGCGTCAGTTCCGTCTTTGCGCCGGCCGCGAGGCTGATCGTCTGCGCGGCCGAGGCCTGCTCGATGCCGACCGCCTCATCGCCGGTCAGCTGCAGTTTGAAGTCGCCGGCCGGCGCATCGGTATTGGCAATGTCGAGGCGCAGATCGGCCTTGTCGCCGGGGGCCAGGAATTTCGGCAGGCTCGCGGTGACGACGACGGGATCACGGATGATGACATCCTTGACGCCGTGGCCGACACCGGTCTTCGACCATGCCACAGCCATGACGCGCGCCGTACCGTTGAATTGCGGGATATCGAAGGAGACGTTGGCCTTGCCTTCGGCGTCGAGCTTCACCGGGCCGGAGAAGAAGGCAACGAGCTTCTGCGTCGGCGGGCTTGCCTGCAGCGCAATGGCGCCGCCGTCGCCGCCGGTCCTGAGCTTGCCGGTCGCACCCAGTGAACCGTCGATCAGCCGGCCATAGAGGTCGCGGATCTCAAGGCCGAGCTGGCGCTGGCCGAAATACCAGTTCTCCGGATTCGGCGGTTCGTAGCGCGTCAGGTTGAGAATGCCGACATCGACGGCGGCAACCGTGACATAGGCATCCTCATTGGCGCCCGCACCAGCCACCTGCAGGCCGATGTTCAACGGTCCGCGCGGCAGCATCTTTTCCGGTGTGTCGAGTTTGACCTGCAGAGCGCGCTGTTCGGGATCGACCTTCAGCCATTGGATGCCGATCGAGCGCATCGGCATGTGGCTGTCCTGCGCGTCGCCGGGACGGAAGAGGGTCGCGGTCACATAGGCGCCGGCGCCCCAGTCTGATGTGACGGGGATGTCGACCTCGCCGCCGCTCTCGCCGATCGTCGCATTCTGCACGGCGACGAGCTTTTCGGTTCCTGATGTTACCATCAACTCGCCGCCGTAGCGCGAGGTGACTTTCAGCTTGGCCGTCTCGCCGATCTTGTAGCTGTCCTTGTCGAGGGCGATTTCCAGCCCGTCCGGCGTTTCGGTCGAGGTCGAGGCGACGAACCAGCCGGCGTCGAATTCGACGCTCGAGGTCGGGCCGTCGGCATCCGGGCTTTCCACTTCGAGGCGATAACGGCCCCATGTTACCGGCACGGAGATCTTGCCGCCGTCCAGTGTCGCATCGACGCTGCCGTTGGAAATCTGCTCGGCGGTATAGACCGGCTCGTATTTCCACGCCGTTCCCTCGCGATACCATTGGTATTCGCGGTTGAGGCTGTAGAATTTCCAGCGCAGGCCCTTGCTCTCCTGCTTCTTGCCATCGGCGCTGACGCCGATCACCGTGAAGTTGGCGATCGAATTCTCGGGCAGTTCGTCGGAAAATTCCGGCTTGATGCCGATCGAAGCGCGCTCGTTCTTCACCGGAATGACAAGCGAGCGTTCGATGGCGCGTCCGCCCGCTTCCTGCATCCTGATATAGACGGTGGCGTTGAGCAGCTGCGTCGTCGCCGGCAGCTCGCCGACGGTGAGATCGGTCGAAGCTTGCCCGTTTTCGTCGAGCCCCGGCAGACCGTCGATCGGCAGGCGGGAATCTTCGCTCGCCTCTTCGTCGGCGAGACCGAACAGAAAGCCCTTATAGGCGGCGTTCTCACGCGTCGGTTTGACGACGACATCGCCTTCAAGCGTCAGGCCGGCGGCCGGGGCGCCATAGAGATACTTGCCCGAAATGGTGACATTCGCCGGCGTATCCGGGCCGATTTCCTTGGCCTCGGTCTTGATCTCCATGTCGGTGCGATCGGGCACGAAATCATCGACGAGGAAACTCTTGCTGGCGATCGCACTGCCCTTGGGATCGGTATAGATGTTCATCGTCCAGGTGCCGCGCATGGCGTTTTCCTGGGTGGCGAAATCGATGGAATAACCGCCGAGGTTGCTGGTCTGGCTGACGATCCGCCGGTCTTCGACGCCGTCCGGGCGGCTGAAAATGAAGGTGAGCGGCAGGTTTTCGATGGCGTTGCCGTCGGTGTCGCGGGCAAGCGCCTGGGCATGCACCGTTTCGCCGGCCCGGTAGATGCCGCGTTCGGTGAAGGTCAAGACGTCGATCGCGCCGGGTGCGGCGCGACCGGTGACGCCGCGGTCGGAGAGGTCGAAGCCGGCCCGGGTCATATCGAGGAAGACATAGTCCGACGTGCCGTTCCTGGCGGCGATGACGGCGGGCGTCAGCGCCGCCGTGCCGCGGATCAGGCCGGCGGTGAAAGTGGCGCGGCCGTTTTCGTCTGTTGTCGCGGTGCCGAGCACTTCATTGTTCTTGGCAAGCAGCTGCAATTCGACGCCTGACATCGGCTTGGCCGAGGCAAGCGAGCGGGCGAAGACGTTGAGCCCGTCCGTGCCGGCATAGGTGGTGATGCCGATATCGGAGACGAGGAACCATTGCGTCGCCTGCGAATTCCACTCCTGCGCCGGGCCGTTCGGCGCCGTTGCCGTCATGACGTAGATGCCGGGCTTGCGCTCCGGCAGCGCCTCGTCGACCGGGAAGCTGGTGACGATGTCCTTGTTCAGCTCGTTGGCGATCTCGATCGAGCCCTGCCAGACGAGTTCGCCGCTCTGGTCCTGGATGTTCTGGGCGCTGTAGCCGTCGAGCTGGCTGAGGAACTGCGAGTTCGTCAACAGCGGCGCAATGGCGCGATCGCCGATGCGGTAGAGCTTGAGGTTGGCCGACGTCATGTTGACCGAGACGATCGGGATGCCGCGGCGCGCCGTCGAGGGCAGCACGAAGCTGTCGCCGGTAAACCGCACCATCTGACTGCGGTCCTTGATATAGACGTCCACGGTGACAGGTGCGTCGAGGGTCTCGTCGACGGACGACGGCAGCCCGGTGCGGAAGGCGATCTTGTAGGTCTCGCCATGCGTCAGTCCTTCGACGCAGATCTGCTTGTCTTTGGTTTCCAGCGCCTTGGGGGCCGCGCCGTTGAGCGTCACAAAGGGCGTATAGTCGGTGGTCTTGACGAGCGCTTCGGAGAAGGTGGCGCAGGCGCGCGGCGTGGCGCTGTCGGCGTCGACCGTGTGTTCGGTGATGCGGAAGCCCTGCGTCGCCTTCAGCTGCAGATAGGCCGCCTGCACATCGTCGGAGGCAACGAGCGCCAGGCTCGCCTTGTAGGCGTAGAGGGCAGGGCGGTAATTGGCGTTTCGGTCCAGGGCGTCGGCGAGCACGGCGAGCGCCTCGGCGCGCTTAGGCTTGGTGCGGGTCAGCTCGTAGCCGTTCAGCGCGTCGAGCACGGCCTGGCCGCTCGTGCCGGTCTGGGCGCTGCCGAGCGTAGCGGCGGCGCGGGCGGTTTCGAGCCAGAGATCGGCATCCCCGGGCGTGATCGACAGTGCGCCATGAAAGGCGATCAGCGCGTCGGTCAGATTGTTGGCGGTCATGTCGAGACGGGCGCCGGCCGTCAGGCTGTCGACGCTCTGGCCCTGCTGGGCGTCGGTTAGGGCAAGATTGTCCCTGAAGTCGTGGGCCTGCTGGATCAGGTCGTCGGCCAGGAAGGTCAGCCGCGGCGCCGCGCCGATATCCGGCTCCTTCTGGGCGGCGGTCTCAACGATCTTGCCGGCGATGGCGCCGGGGAAGGCGTTCATCGTCTTGAAATCGGATTTCAGGAAGCACCATTTCACCTTGGGATTGTAAGTGAAGGCCTTGCAGCTCTTGTCGCCGATGCAGGAGGTCTTGCACTGATCGAGCGAGACGTTCTGCTCGGTGCGAAGATCGAAGCCGAAGAAATCGGCGTCCTTGATCGTCTGGATGTCACGCTTGGTTTCCGCAGCGGCGGCTGGAAAACTGACGGCGATCATCGACAAAAATGCGATGCTGGCGAAAGCGAAGAACGAGCGCACGGACATAGGTTCCCCCCAAAGGATACAGGCGATGCTGGCTCTGACTGGCCGCACTCTCCTCACTCCTCACGAGATTGTCAACTCAACTTGAGGGTTGTTTCACCTTCGCACAGGGGGCTTTCTTCGAGCTGTCACATCGGCGTGAGCAACCGCTTTGTGATTTGCCGCATTTGCAAGGGTGAGCAAGGATTTGGGCGACCCTTTGGAGGTAGCCCGATGTCCATCTCTTCCAACCGTCGGCGCCTCGCCACGTTCCTTGCCGTCGCGGCCGTTTTGCTCGGTGCGGATGTAGCCGCCGCTGCCGAAGAGGCGGTCGTGATCCCGCCGCCTGCTATCGACGAAGCCCCCGGTTCGGGCACGCAGACCGCCATTTTCGCCGGCGGCTGCTTCTGGGGCGTCCAGGGCGTCTTCCAGCATGTGAAGGGTGTCGAAAGCGCCGTCTCCGGTTATGCCGGCGGCACGGCCAAAACGGCGCAGTACGAAATCGTCAGCACCGGCTCGACAGGCCATGCCGAAGCCGTCGAGGTGAAGTTCGATCCGAAACAGGTCAGCTACGGCAGGTTGCTGCAGATTTTCTTCTCCGTGGCGCATAACCCGACGCAGCTGAACTTCCAGGGACCGGACCGGGGCACCCAATATCGCTCGGCGCTGTTCGTCCTCGATCCGCAGCAGCGCAAGGTCGCCGAGCGTTATATCGATCAGCTCGACAAGGCGCATGTCTTCCCGCGGCCGATCGTCACCAAAGTGTCTGAAACCACCGGCTTCTATCCTGCCGAAGCCTATCATCAGGATTTCCTGACGCTCAACCCGACCTATCCCTATATCGTCTATAACGACCTGCCGAAAATCGAGAACCTGAAGTCGCTGTTTCCCGCCGACTACCGCAGCCAGCCGGTCCTCGTCGGCAAGACCAGGGGCTGATTGACCCGTCAGGGCATGATGTCGATGGGTGTACGGTCGGGGACGCGAGCCCAGATATCGCGCATTTCCGCATTGGTGACGGCAATACAGCCATCGGTCCAATCCCAAAGGCGATGGGCTTCGCCAAGCAGGCCCCAGCCATTGGGCAGCCCGTGAATCATGATGTTGCCGCCGGGCGGAAAGCCGTTCACATTCGCCGCGCGCTGCTCTTCCGGCTTCGGATAGGAAATATGCAGGCTCAGATGCGCCATCGATTTCGGATTGCGCCAATCTATTTCGTAGCGCCCTTCAGGCGTCTTCTCGTCGCCTTCGCGTTGTTTGGGGCCTGCATCGGCAGCACTGCCCAGAGAAATTTGATAGGTCGCGATGGGAGCGTCGCCTTTAAGGAGAACCATGCGGCGTTCGGATTTATAAACGCGAATAAGATCGGCGCGCTGGTCCACCGGTGCGTCCGGAGGCGGCGAGCCTGAGCCGATGCTGGCCATCACCTTGGTATAGGCGAAAAGGCCAACGGCCACGATCGCCAGCACGACAACCTTGTTTCTCAAGCCGATCCTCAATCATCGAGCCAATGAATAATCATATCGTGTCATCGCGCCCTCAACTAGAGGTGCGCGCCCAAGATCGGCAATTGTTTTTTGCCTTGCCGGCGGCCTGTTAAGAATTCATCAACGTTAACAATATGTTAAATCAGGAAAATCGCGTTTCACTGCGGAACATATCTGCAAGTTCCTCGTTTCGACAATGAGCTTCGGGCAGGCACAGCGGCCGGAGCGGATCCTTCTTTCGAAGTATGTGCGTAACAAGGGGACGGTATCATGGCCACCAATGTCGTGCGGCGCTGGCAGCGAGATGATCTCATGAACCAGCGCGTCTTGATCGTCGAAGATGAATTCCTCATCGCACTCGATCTCGGCGCGACGGTGGAAGGCATGGGCATGCAGGTCGCCGGCTTGGCGAATGATCGCGAACAGGCGCTGCGGCTGGCGCCGTCGGCCGATATCGCCTTCGTCGACGTCAATCTTGCCGATGGCCCGACAGGTCCCGAGCTCGGCAGGCGGCTGGCGGAAGAGCATGGCATCGCCGTCGTGTTCATGACCGGCAATCCCGAGACCGTCGCCGACGGCGTCAAGGGCGCGGTCGGGGTCGTCCAGAAGCCGGTCATGCCTTCGGTTGTCGAACAGCTGGTGAAATATCTTGCCGCGCGCCGCGCCGGAATGTTCGCCGTCGTGCCGGCGCAGATGACGGTTTTTGGCTGATCAGCCGGATACGGCTGCCAGTTGCGGCTGAGCGCCGGACTTGTTCGCCGCCGGTCGGCCATAGGCCCTGAGAAAAGTACGAACGGCATTGCGGGCCGCCTTTTCCAGCTCCGCGTCGGTTGGTGTTCCCCCGAAAAGCGTCAACATCTGCAGGTCGGCATTGCCGAGCGCGACGAACTGCCGGGCGGCGACGTCGAAATCGTCGATGACGAGCGCTCCTTTTTGCGCCAGCCGCGCGAGAAGCGCGGAAAGCGCGGTGGTCAGCTTGCCGGGCCCCTGCTGGCGCCAGCTTTCGAAGAGATGCGGGTATCGCTCTCCCTCCGTCTGCACCAGCTTGCGCAGGAATTTTCCGTCCTGATTGCAGATGCAATTCTTGTTGAGGCGCACGACGAAGGCGGTCAGGTCGTCCTCCAGATTATCGGCGTCATCAGGGAAGGCCGACAAGACGGAGAAGAGCATGGCATTGGCGCGGTTCATCACGTCCTCGACGACGGCGACGAACAGCGTTTCCTTCTCGCGGTAATGATTGTAGATCGTCTGGCGGGAGACACAGGCGACGGCGGCGATCTCGTCGATGCTGGCTGCGGCGAAACCCTGTCGGCAGAAAACGTCGGCTGCGGCATCGAGGATTGACATGCGCTTGGCACATTGCCCGCGCTGGCTATGCCCCGTCATCCGGACTGCCGGTGTCATGCGATCTTTCATGAGAGCGAAGATAAGACGTCTTGACGTTTTAGACAATGGCGTCTAGTTTTACATCAGTGTCCAAATTTATTGACACTCCTGCTTCCCAGCTGAAGATGTGAGCTCCCAACTTCGTCTTCGCGCGAACAATCATCATTGAACCCTAAGAGCACTGCGGCGAAACGACGATCCGGCGTCTTTGCTGCGCTTTTATGAAAGATCACCATTATGACGGCTTCCTTCTTCCGCATTGCCCTCATTCTCGGCCTTTTATCGGCCATCGGCCCCTTTGCCATCGACATGTATCTGCCTGCGCTGCCTTCGATCGGCCAGGATCTTCATGCCGACAATAACGTCACCCAGCTGACCCTTCTCGCCTTCTTCATCTCCTTTGCGCTCTCCCAGCTCGTCTACGGTCCGATCTCGGACATGTGGGGCCGCAAGCTGCCGCTCTATCTCGGCATCGGCCTTTTCGCGCTCGCCTCGATCGGCTGTGCGCTTGCGACGGATATCGAGACGCTGATCGCCTTCCGTTTCATCCAGGGCATCGGCGGTGCGGCCGGCATGGTCATTCCGCGCGCCATCGTCCGCGACATGCATACCGGCGTTCAGGCGGCGCGCCTGATGTCGCTGCTCATGCTGGTCTTCTCGATCTCGCCGATCCTGGCGCCGCTGACCGGCAGCGCCGTCATCGAGTTTTACGGCTGGCGCGGCGTGTTCTGGGCCGTGACAATGGCGGCCTTGATCGGCCTCGTCCTGCTCTCCACCCAGCTTGACGAGACCCGCCCGGCCACTGAGCGCAGCGGCAGCGGTCTCGGGAGCGCCATGGCCGCCTACCGGCTGCTGCTTTCCGACCGCAATTTCCTGACGCTGACCTTCATCGGCGGCCTCGGCATTTCGAGCTTCCTCGTCTATCTCGCCAACTCGCCCTTCGTGCTGATCCAGCATTACGGGCTGACGCCGACGCAATACAGCTTCGCCTTCTCGATCAACGCTGTGTCCTTCTTCGCGGTATCGCAGGCGACGGGCTGGCTCGGCGAGCGTTTCGGCCTGGTGCGCGTCATGCGGCTTGCCGTCAGCGCTTTCGCGCTGGCCATGATCGTCATGGCCATAGTGATGGCCTCAGGCTTCAACCAGCTGCCGGTTATGGCGACCTTCCTGTTCATCGGCTACGGCTTCCTCGGCCTCGTCATCCCGACGAGCGCGGTGCTTGCCCTTGAGGATCACGGCGCAATCGCCGGCACCGCCTCGTCGCTGATGGGCACGCTGCATTTCGTCATCGCCGCCGTCGCCATGGTGATCTCGAGCCTGTTCTTCGACGGCACCGCCGTTCCGATGGCCGCCGGCATCGCCGTCTGCGCCTTCTTGGCCTTCGTGCTAACCCAGGCAACGATCGGCCGCCGTGCCGCCGTCGCCGCTGCCGAATAGTCAAAGACCAGCCGCACCCGATCACCCGGGTGCGGCCACTAATCTGGGTTGTGGCATCGGAGAAAATACCTCGCTTAATTGAACATTGGCGGCCGGCGCTATCTACGTGCGCTGGATCAAGGATGAGTGCGGCAGCATGATCGCGCCGATGTTCTTCCTGGCTGCCTGCCTTGCGGCCGGCGCCCTGCTGGTCTTCTTCGTGACGCGTCAGCTGTCGAGCCGGGAAGCTGCGGCGGCACCGAGCCGGATTTGAGGCGCCTCTTCAGGACGTCAGCGTGAAGGCGTCGCTTTCGCCGGGAACCAGCTCCATCGGCCAGATCCTGTTGCGGGCGCCCTGCGGATAGTGCTCGGCATAGGCCGGCATGGTGGCGAGCAGGGTTTCGCCGAGCTGGGCGCCGAGATCGCGCAGCGACATGCGGAAGGAGGTCAGCGTCGGCTGCAGGAAATGCGTGCGCGACTCCTCGCGGAAGCCGACGACGGCGAGGTCGCGGCCGGGCAGGATGCCGGCCTCGGCCAGCCTGCGGTAAAGTCCGATCGCCATCAGCTCGTGGATCAGGATGATCGCCGTCGGCCGGTCTTCGATCATCAGCAGTTCGTGGCCGGCCTGATAGCCGCCCTGTTCGCTCGACTTGACCCGGATGACCAGCGCCGGGTCGAAGGCAAGGCCGTGGCGCTGCAGCGCCTGGCGGTAGCTGTCGAGGAAGATGTAGCCGAGATTGATGTCGGAGGAGGGGGCCGCCACCGCAATCCGCCGATGGCCCTTGGCGACGAGCCGGTCGACGCCGCGTGCCGCCACGCCTTCGAAATCGAGGTCCATCCAGGTATAGCTGCCGCCGGACGCGCTCCGGCCGAGCGCCACGAAGGGGATGCGGGCCTTTTCCAGAAGCTCGATGCGCCGGTCGGTGCGCCGTGTCGCCGAGATGATCAGCGCATCGACGAGGCGTCGCGCCACCATGCGCTTCAGATATTCGTGCGGATCCTCGTCGTCGGGGCAGGGCAGCATGACCAGATCGAGCTTGTGGCGGGAAAAGACGCTCTGCAGCCCGTCGGTGACGCCGAGGAAGAAGTCGTCGCTGTTTTCGACCGTCTCGCGGCTGACCTCGAGCATCAGCCCGATGACATTGGTCATGCCCTGGCGCAGGCTGCGGCCCGACTGGTTGGCGACGTAGCCAAGCTCTTCGGCGGCGGCGAGCACCCGCCGGCGCGTTTCCTCATTGACGTCGGGCTTGCCGTTCAGCGCGCGGGACACGGTTCCGATCGAAATGTCGAGATGCTCGGCGAGCTGGCGAATTCCCTTCATCTCTGGCGATCTTCCTCCCTTGCAGCGCCGCGCGTCATCGCCCTTCTTGCCACAGGACGGCGTCTGCGAAAAGCCGTGGGGGAAGAGGTTGCGGTCTGAAGCTCTGGCGGATGACGAGTTCGGGAATGACGCGTTCGTAAGCCGGCGGCGAATCCGGGTTTTCCAGCCGCCGTTCCAACAGCGCGACGGCGCGTTGCGCCATGATCAGCGGGTCCTGGCGGAAGGTGGTCAGCTGATAGCTCAGCCAGGCGGATTCCGGCACGTCGTCGAAGCCGATGACGGCGACATCCTCGGGGATGCGCAGCTGCGCTTCCCGGCGCAGGACATCCATCAGCCCGAAGGCGATCTGGTCATTGGCGCAGAAGACGGCGTCGGGCTTTGTTTTTTCCGCAAGCAGCGCGCGCCCGGCGGTGACACCGCCGTCATAATCGGAATCGCCGCCGCGGGCGAGGGTGACGGGTGCACCAAGCGTCTCCGCCGCCGAAAGGAAGGCGCTTTCGCGTTCGACGATCGCAGGCGTTCCCGTATTGGAGCCGATGACCGCCAGCCGCCGCCGGCCGCTGTCGTAAAACGCCGTCGCCGCCTTGCGTGAGGCTTCGGAGTTGCCGGCGCGCACGTGGTCGGCGCCGGGCTCCGACCGGCCGATGACGACGAGCGGCTGGCCGTTTCGCTGTGCGAGATCGAGGAAGCTTGCCGGCGGCGAACCGGAGAGAATGATGATGGCCTCGGCGCGGTGACCGATCAGCATCTTCTGGGCTGCGAGCAGTTCCTCTTCCGTCTGACCGGTGTTGATGAGGATCGGAATGCTGCCGCGCCGAATCAGCGATTTGGCAAGGGCTGCGGCGAGATGTGCGCGAAAGCCGACTTCCGGCCGGGTCGCGACGATGCCGACGAGGCGGCTCTGATTGGCGAGCACGCCGCGCGCGAGATCATTGACGTGGTAGCCGAGTTCGTCAGCCGCCCGCAGCACCTTTTCGCGCGTGGTCGGGGCGACGCTTGCGCCCGGCGTGAAGGTGCGCGAGACCGCCGAGCGTGAGACGCCCGCCAATTGCGCCACCTGCTCGGCGCTGACGAAGCGCATGCGTTCTTTTTTCGGCGCTTTGCCGGCATTCACGGGACCATCGTTCATCGGCCCTCAGCTATTGCGCGTCTCTGACAGGCAGATGACAGACGGCGGTGCGGCGGGCGGAATTTTTGCTGAGAAAAACCGAGGCTGCAGGATTTTGGGAGATGGCGGCTCGCCCCTCATCCGCCTGCCGGCACCTTCTCCCCGCTCGCGGGGCGAAGGGGTCAAGCTGCGAGCTTTCCGTTCCCCACAGACCTCTCACAGGGCACGTCCCCTCGCCCCGCTTTACGGGGAGAGGGTTAGGGTGAGGGGCAAATCGCAGTAAAGCGGCGATACATCGGATCAAAACCGCTGCAAAAACTTCAGGTCTACTCGCAGACCCGTACGGTTTCAGTATGATAGCCGCCGTCATAGCGGTTGCGGACGTCACGGTCCTCATACCAGCATCTCGGAGCCGGCTCGACATAACGAGGACCATCGACATAGCGCGGGCCTTCATCAACGTAACGCGGGCCGCCATTGGCGATTGCGCCGCCAATCAGGCCGCCGACGACACCTGCGGCTACGCCGCCGGCGATGATGCGGCCGGTATCGTCGTGATGACGGTCACGCGCGGCAGCGGGCTGAATGGCGGATCCAACAAGGGCCGTCGCGATCAACAGGCTGCTAATAATTCTCTTCATGACATTCTCCTCAGTGGCACTCGCCCTCCGGATAAAAGAGAAATGCGGCATCAAATCGTTGGTTCGTTCAAACTTTGCGACAGGCGTTAATGCATCATCCCATATCAGGTCGCCGACTCCGTCGCCGTCGTCTCCTCCAGCACATCTTCGGGAATATCGTCGAAAGAGGCATAGTTGAGGTTGTAGAGCCTGGAATACAGCTTGCCGTTCTTCATCAGCTGGCGATGGTCGCCGCTCTCGATAATTTCGCCGTTCTGCAGCACGATGATGCGGTCGGCCTCGCGGATCGTTGCCAGGCGATGAGCGATGACCAGGCCGGTGCGGTTTTCCAAGAGCTTCACCAGCGCCTTCTGGATCAGCATCTCCGTATAGCTGTCGATATTGGCCGTCGCCTCGTCGAGCACCAGGATCTTCGCGTCCGCCACCAGCGCACGGGCAAAGCTCAAAAGCTGGCGCTGGCCGAGCGAAAGATTGCCGCCGCGCTCCCCGAGAATGCTGTCGTAGCCATCGGGCAGGCGCATGATGAAATCATGGGCGCCGACGGCCTTCGCCGCCTCGATCACCTGTTCGCGCGTCGCCTCAAGCTTGTGGTAACGGATGTTTTCGAAGACGGTGCCGGTGAACAGGAAAGGCTCCTGCAGCACCATGGCGATCTGCGCCCCGAGCGAATCCTGCGTCAGGTCACGCACATCGTGGCCGCCGACCAGCACCTGGCCCTGCTGCACGTCGTAGAAGCGGTGGATCAGCGACATGCAGCTGGATTTTCCGGAGCCCGTCGGCCCGACCAGCGCCACGGTCTCCCCGGGATTGACCTTGAAGCTCACATGTTTCAGCACCGGATGCTTCGGATTGTAGCCGAAGACGACATCCTTGAATTCCACCGAGCCGTCCATGTCGCGCGACAGGGTCTTGGCGTCGGGCGCGTCCTTGATGTCAACAGGCACGTCGAGCACTTCGGTCAGCCGCTGACCCGACGCCATGGCCCGCTGCATCACCGAATATTGCAGGGTCAGCGACCGGATCGGGTCGAAGAAACGCTGGATGTAGAACAGGAAAGCCACGAGCACGCCGACGTCGAGCGCCTGGTTGAGAACGCGGGCGCCGCCGACGACGATAACGAGCGCCATTGCCACACCGGTCAGGCTGTCGACGATCGGCACCATCACCTGCGCATAACGCGCCGCCGTCAAATGCGTCCTGAGGTTGGCATGCGCCTTGTCGTCGTAGAGCGTGAAGTTGACGCCCTGCCTGTCCATGCTCTGGACGGCGCGCACGCCGTGGATGGCTTCGGCGAGCGCGCCGTTCGCCACCGAATTGGTCTCGTGCGCAGCCATGAAGGACTTGCGGGCGAGCGGCAGCCAGAACAGCCGGACGATGAACAGCACCGGCAGCACCGAAAGCGTCAGCAGCCCCAGCTTGAAATCGAGATAGAGCATCACGAAAACGATGCCGAAGAGCAGCACGATGTCGCCGACCGAGAGCACCGAGGTTTCGAGGAATTCCTGCATCGAGTTGACGTCGCCCTGCAGGCGCGACATCAACCGCCCCACTTCGGTCTTGTCCATGAAGGAGAGCGAGACGCGCTGGAGATGCGAAAACATTGCCTTGCGGATGTCGAAGAGCACCTCTTCCGCGACATTGCCGACCAGCGTCTCCTGCGCGTAGCTCGCCGCATAATTGACAAGGATGGCGATGGCGAAGGCGGCGATCGCCGACATCAGCGCCGAAGCATTGCCGCCCGGCGACATGCCGTGGTCGATGGCGTAACGGATGATCAGCGGGATCAGCAATTGCATCGTCGTGAAGGTCAGGACCGCAACGATCGCCCAGAGGACCTGGGTGCGGTAGGGATGGACGAAAGCCCAGATGCGCTTGACGATGTTGCCGTCGAAGGCCTTGCCGAACATCTCCTCCTCGACGCGGTGCGAACCGACCACGGCCCGCGGCGGGCGGCGGCCATCCTCGCGAACGTCGGGACGCTCGGTTTCCAGTTCCTCGGCCATCACATTCCTCCTGCGGCCTCACATCGGGTGGCCCGCACATCAATTGCTTGTCCACTTCTCCCCAGCGGGGAGAAGGTGCCCGAAGGGCGGATGAGCTACACGGCACGCCCTCATTTGCCCTTGGCTTCCGCTCAGCGCACTCGTCGCTATCGCTCCTCGCCCCCTCATCGCCTCGCTCTGCTCGCACTTCTCCCCGACGGGGAGAAGTGGGGCGTTACGCACTCAGCACTTCATCGCCCGGCCGTACCTGCAGGTCGTAGAGCGCCTTGTACCGCCCGCCGAGCGCAAGCAGCGCCTGATGGGTGCCCCGCTCGACGATCCTTCCGTCTTCGACGAACAGGATCTGGTCGGCATGCATCAGTGAGCTCAGGCGATGGGCGACGATGATCGTCACGCGATCGGCGGCATAGCGGCGCATGGCGCTGCGGATGCGCTGTTCGGTGGCGGCATCGATCGCTGCGGTGGAATCGTCGAACACCATCACCGCCGGCTTCAGCATCAGGGCGCGGGCGATCGAAAGACGCTGCCGCTGACCGCCGGACAGCGACACGCCACGCTCGCCGACGACGGTGCCGTAACCGGTGGGCAGGCCGAGCACGTAATTGTGCAGCTGGGCGCTTTCGCTGGCGCGTTCGATACGGCTTTCCTTGGCCCAGGGGTCGCCATAGGCGATGTTGTTTTCGATCGTCGTCGTGAACAGGAAGGAATCCTGCTGCACGACGGCAACGGCGCGGCGCAGCGACTGCAAAGTCGCCTTGCGGATATCCTGGCCGTCGATGGTAATCCTGCCGCCGCTGACGTCGTAGAAGCGCGGAATCAGATGGGCGATCGTCGACTTGCCGCTGCCGGGAGGGCCGACGATGCCGATCGTCTGGCCGCGCTGGGCTTCGAAAGAGACATCGTGCAGCACGGTGCGCTTTTCCGAGCCGGGATAGGCGAAGCTGACATTCTCGAAGCGCAGCACGCCGTCGGTCACAGCCAGCTCCCTGGCATCCGGCGCGTCCTTGATTGCGATGTCGAGGTCGAGCAGGTTGAAGAGCCGGGTGCCGCAGGTGGAGGCGCGGGCAAAGGCATTGACCATCAGGCCGAGCTGGCGCACCGGCATCTGCAGGATGGTCATGAAGGTCAGGAACGAGGCGAGTGTGCCAACGGTGATCTCGCCCGACATGACTTTGCCGCCGCCGATCCAGAGCACCAGGCCCATTGCCGCGAAGAAGGAGAAGGTCATGGCGCTGGTATTGGTGACGCGGATGCCGACGCGCTGATGGGCGAGCGCCAGCGCGTTCTTCGAGGCTGCCTCGAATTTCGTCAACTCGTGCTCCTGCGCGGCAAAGGCGCGCACGACGCGGATGCCGCCGAGATTCTCCTCCATGATGCGGGTCAGCACCGACAGTCGTTCCTGCAGGTCGAGCCAGGTGGCGCGCAGCTTGAGCTGCGTCACCGACGAGCGCCAGCCGACGAAGGGCACGAAGGAGAGCGCCAGAAGCCCGAGCACGACATCGGTCGACAGCAGCATATAGGCGCCGATTCCGATCAGGATCGTGAGCAGGATCATGCGGACCAGCGCGGTGGAAAAATACATGCGCACCCCTTCGAGATCGAGCATGCCGACGGTGATCAGATCGCCGGAATGGACCGTGTCGTGAAAGCTGAAGGAGAGACGCTGGATTTTTTCGTAGCAGGCCAGGCGCAGCTCGTAGCCCATGTGGTGGCCGACGGCTTCGCTGTAGTAGTTCTGCACCATGGTGAAGAGGCCGCGCAGCACGCTGGCGCCGAGCAGGAGCAGCGCCGTCGTCAGCAGCGCGTCCTGCGCCGCCTGGCCCGCCGTACCGCCGCCCATCGCCATCTGCGTGTGGTCGACGGCCTCGCCGAGAAGGCGGGGGATCATCAGCTGGAAGGTCGAGGCGACGAGCGTGGCGCCGATCGCAAAACCGGCCTGCCAGGGGTGGCGGAAGGCCATCACGGTGATGCGCACCAGTGTATAGAGGCCTCGGCCCCAGCCTGCCGCAGTTGCAAGCGCCATCGAAGCCGAAGGCTTCGTCGCGCGGGTTGACGCTTCGCTGCTCACGGTATTTTTTCCAATAGATGTTTGCTCGGACGCTGGCCCGAAAAGACGGCAAATCCATGAAGGGATTGAAAGCACCGTCAGTTTTGCCGATTCCAATTGGCGGTTCAAGTAAAGAATTCACCAACTGGTTATTTTTGCGTGAGGCCGCCTCGCATGCCCTGAACGATGTCGGCCTCACCTCCCGGCCAATCGCCTATTGGGTTGGAGAGGCGATGGGCTCCACCAATTTCGTCGATCTCGCCAAGGTGCCGAAGCTGGCACGAAAAGCAATATTTGGGCGAGGGCAGCTGAGACCGCGTTGCTCCGGAGTGCTCAAGTTCTCCTATTATTCAATAGCTTGCCCCAAGAGACAACAAAACTCTTGCCAGGCGCGCCATTTGGCGCTTTCATACACGACAAGATTGATAGACTAATGGCGAGGGTGATTATTCCTCTCGTTCTGGGTTCGCCTGATCGAACCCCGATGCTGCGGCAGCTGTCGTGAATGGCCGCATGACCCTCATCAACGCGTGACCCGATGTTCATGCGTTGAAACCTCGATCGACCCCAGGGTGCTGATGAAGCCGCAAAGGAGTTGCGATGACGGTTCAGGGACTTTTTTCCGGAAGGGCCAATGCGGCGGCGCAGATATCAGTCGTCCCGCGCGTTGCAATCGTCGGGCGCGGCTTCTCCGGCATGATGACGGCCATCGCGCTGATGAAGACGGTGCGCGCACCCTTCCACCTGCAGCTGTTCGATCCGAATTCGTCGGTCAGCGGCGGCCAGGCACTGGCCTCTGCCCGCGCCTCGACGATCCTCAATACCCGCGTGCGCGATCTCTCGGTCGCAGTCGGCGACAGCGATGATTTCAACGACTGGCTCTGTAGCAACGCCGCCTTCCGCGCTGCCGTGCCGGCTGCCATTCCGGGTTTCCGGCAGATCTTCGTGCCGAAGGAAATCTTCAGCGATTACGTCTACCAGCGCTTTTCCGAAGCGCTGGCGGCGCGCCGGGACATCACCGTTCAGGTCTGCAACGATCCTGTCGTGGCGATCCGCCGAAGCCACGGCAACCGCTTACTGCTCGAAAGCGCCAATCCGGCCAATCCGCTGTTCGATACGGTGATCCTCGCCACCGGCTACGGCCTCAGCGATCCGCATGCTGAGGAGCCGGATGTTTCGCCGATCCGCGCCCAGCGCCTTGTCGCGCGGCCGCATGCCGTGCTGCTCGGCAGCGGCATCCGCGTCGTCGATCAATTGCTGCAGCTTCGCGATTCCGGCTATGCCGGCCAGGTGACGATCATTTCCCGGCACGGGTTTCTGCCGCAGAGCCATACACCGAATTCCGCCGATCCGGTGTTTCCGGCCGAAGCGCTGCCGGAGGGCCTGCCCGACATCATGCGCTTCATCCGCCGGGCCTGTCGCGAGGCGGAAGAGCAAGGGCGAAGCTGGCAATCAGTGATGAACGGCCTGAGGAAGCATGCCCGCTCGCTCTGGCGCTCTCTGCCGGCCCGCGACAAACATCAATTCAATCGGCATTTGCGAGCGATCTACGACAGCCATCGCAACCGCTTGCCGGAGGCCATGCACCTGCGACTGCAGCGCGAGCTTGCCAAAGGCCGTACCGTGCTGCGCCGCGGCCGGGCCGGCCGCCGGGGCCTGAGCGGCCTGTTTTTCACACCGGCGGGATCCTCTGCCGAAGAGGTCCTCCATGCCGAGCGGATCATCGATTGCCGCTGCCAGGCGCCGGATCTTTCCACGCCGCTGATGGAGAGCCTGTTTTCCTCAGGCCTCGCCATGCCGGACGAACTGTCGCTCGGGCTGGCGGTCACTGCGCGCGGCGAGCCCTTCCTAGAGGACGGTTCGACGGTTGTCGGGCTCTTTGCCGTCGGCCCGCTCGGCCTCGGCAGCCTGCCCGATATCGATCTGGTGCCCGAAATCGTCTCACAGGCCTATGCGGCGGCCGAACGGATCGGCGAGCGCTTCTATCCGCAGGTCAGGGCCGTCTGAAAAAGTGTGATCTTTTCGGAACCATCTCCGCCCCGTCGCGTTAACAGCGCTGGTGACCAAGAGGGGCAGATGGAAGTGCTGGATCGACATGTTACGTCTCTTAGCGAAGAGGGACGCTTTCGTCTTCTGGTCGATGCCATCACCGACTACGCCATCTACATGCTGAGCCCCGAAGGCATCGTCACCAGCTGGAATACCGGCGCTCAGCGCTTCAAAGGCTACAAGCCTTCGGAAATTCTCGGCGAGCATTTTTCCCGTTTTTATGTCGAAGAGGATCGCGCGGCCGGGATTCCCGAGCGCGCGCTTGCCACGGCACTCGAGCAGGGACGGTTCGAGGGGGAGGGCTGGCGCCAGCGCAAGGACGGCAGCCGCTTCTGGGCGCATGTCGTCATCGATCCGATTCGCCGCCCCTCCGGCGAGCTCATCGGCTTTGCCAAGATCACCCGCGATCTGACCGAACGCAGGGCAGCCGAAAACGCGATCCGTCAGAGTGAGGAACAGTTCCGCCGGCTTGTCCAGGGCGTCTCTGACTACGCGATCTACATGCTCGATCCCAATGGCAATGTCAGCAGCTGGAATTCCGGCGCCGAGCGGATCAAGGGCTATCGGCCGGATGAAATCATCGGCCGGCATTTCTCGACCTTCTATACGCCGGAGGACCGCGCCGACGGCCTGCCGGAGACGGCGCTCCGCATCGCCCGCGCCGAGGGCCGGTTCGAGCGGGAAGGCTGGCGTGTCCGCAAGGACGGCACCCGCTTCTGGGCCAGCATCGTCGTCGACGTCATCCGCGGCGATGACGGCGAGGTGCTCGGTTTTGCCAAGATCACCCGCGATATCACCGAGAAGATGGAGACGCAGCGGGCGCTGGAGCAGGCGCGCGAAGAGCTTTTCCAATCGCAGAAGATGGAGGCGATCGGTCAGCTGACCGGCGGTATCGCCCATGATTTCAACAATCTGCTGATGGCCGTGCTCGGCAGCCTGGAGATCCTGAAGAAACGCATGCCGCAGGATCTGTCGCTGACATCGCTGGTCGACAACGCAATGCAGGGCGCCCAGCGCGGTGCTGCCTTGACACAGCGCATGCTGGCCTTCTCCCGCCGGCAGGAATTGCACATGGAGCCGATCGACGTCTCCGGCCTGGTGCGTGGGATGATGGATATTCTGAGCCGTTCGCTCGGCCCCCTCACCACGATCGAGACTTCCTATCCCGTCCGGCTGCCGACCATCCTCACCGATCCGAACCAGCTGGAAATGGCGATCCTCAACCTCGTCGTCAACGCGCGCGACGCAATGCCGTCGGGCGGCCGCATCGTGCTGCGCGCCTCCGAGGAATCGATAGCCGCGGGCAAGGGGCCACTGTCGGCCGGCCGCTATGTCAGGATCGCCATAATCGATGAAGGCGAGGGGATGGATACAAAGACGCTGGAGCAGGCCGTCACGCCGTTCTTCACCACCAAGGGTGTCGGCAAGGGCACCGGTCTCGGCCTTTCGATGGTACAAGGTCTTGCCACACAATCCGGCGGCCGGCTCATCCTGAAAAGCCGCCCCGGCGAAGGAACGACCGCGGAATTATGGTTCCCGATCGCAGCCGTCGAGCAGCGGGTCGTGGCAACGGCCGACGTGCCGCAACCGGATAGCGATGCACAGCGCCGGCTGCGGATCGTCGCCGTCGATGACGACGGCCTGGTCCTGATGAACACGACGCTGATGCTGGAGGATCTCGGCCACACCGTTTTCGAGGCGATGGCCGGTCCCGAGGCGCTCGACATCCTGCGCAAGGAGCCGGTCGATCTGGTCATCTGCGATCACGCCATGCCGCGCATGACCGGGGCGCAGCTCGCCGAGGCGATCCGCAGCGAGTGGCCCGAGATGCCGATCATCCTCGCCACCGGTTACGCCGATCTGCCCGACGGCGCCGGCGCCGCCAATCTGCCCCGGCTCGGCAAACCCTTCTCGCAGGCGCAGCTCGCCGATGCGATCAGCCGGATCGCTTCTCAATGACCGGAGCGGCTGGCGGTGCCGGGTTACCGGATGCACTCGGTCAGCGAAGTTTCACGAGCCTTGGCGTTACGCCCGAAGCTTCTCGTCACCATCATCCTGAATGACCGTGCGGCCGGTTTTCTCCCGGAGGTCGGCCGCCGGGGCTGAAGCTGCGCCGCCGAGGAGGCGCTTCTCGGTCTCTTGCAGGTCAAGGATCGCCCGTTCGATCCGCTCAGCCGGAGCCTGGCGCGAGACCAGACGCCACCGTTGATGCTGCCACAAGGTGACGAGCAGCCGCCGGCTCGGGACTTCTATCGTTTCATGCAGGAACCATGCTCCGCCGATCGCAACGAAAAGCGCTGCCGCGATCAGCGCCGGCTCAGGCAGCAGCGCTTCAAAACTCCGATGGACAAGGAACATGATGGGGACGTGGAAAAGATAGAGCGAGAAGCTGATCGTGCCGAGAAACCTGAGCGGTGCAGCGGCGAAGAAATGGCCTGCGATGGGCGGTTGTCGCGCGACCAGTGCGACGATGACGGCGGCGGCGGCCGCGCTTTGCAAACCCCAAAATTCAGGCGAGAAATTCGGCAGGACATGCCTGTAGGTAAAGAACACCGCCAGCAGCAACAGCGTGAAAATTCCCATGAGGTCGGATGGCGTCCATCTTTCCAAATGAGAATGCATCCCACCGGCAAGTGCGCCGAAGAGAAAGTAGGGGAGCTTGGACAGGAGCATGATTCCGGGCCCCGGCAATTCGAGCAGGCCGTCTACGGCGACAACAATGGCGAAGCCTGCGATCAGGCCGCTATAGCGGTGCGGCCGGGCCAGGCAGAGCCACAGGATCGGGAACAGCAGATAGAACTGAATTTCGGGTGGGATAGACCAGAAAACGCCGCTCGAGCCGAGAAGAAACACATGGCGCACAAAGTCCATACCGCCGGCGATCGGCTGAAGGAAGTTCAGACTCGGCATGCCGGACAGCATCGCCACGAGCAGGACGGCAACCAGATAGACCGGATAGATGCGGGCAAAGCGGCTCACCAGGAAATCCAGGACGTTTTCCCGGGTCACCGGCCGTGAACCGTAGAGATGGGCCATCAGGAAGCCGCTGAGGGCAAAGAACAAGCCGACGGCTTCGCTGCCCACAGTCACCAGATGCAAGGTCGTGCTTGGAAAGATAAGGCCGATATGGGCTTGCACGACCAGCAGCGCGGCAATGCCGCGCAGGCCATCGAGACTGGGGATGTAATCCGGCCGGCTCATGTGCAGCTTTTTTCTGTTCGGTTCCGGCAAGCAGTAGCCGACATCGCTTTAGAAGATATTAATCCGCCGCGCTGAAGCCACGGCGGCGCAACTGCTTGCCGGAACTCGTATTATTCGCGGCCGCCTCTTCCGATCTCGCCGCGGAGGATGAATACCAGCAGTGCCAGCGCCATCGCCGCCAGCGCGTACCAGGTGATCGCATAGACGAGATGGTTGTTGGGGAAATGGATGACCGTCAGGCCGCCGACGGGCAGACCGCCGGGATTGGCGGTCGCGTCGGCGTCGATGAAATAGGGCGCGACCGCACCGACGCCGCGCTTCTGTGCGATTGCCGCGACATCGCGCGAATACCAACGGTCGGCGCCGACATCGTTGGATTGCAGCAGCGATCCCTTCGGCTCTGTCATCCGCATCAGCCCGGTGATTTCGACGGGTCCCGCCAGCTGGCCTTCGCGGCGCGTGGCCGGGTCGCGCCTGTCGGTCGGCACGAAACCGCGGTTGATGAGGATGGCGGTGCCGTCGGCAAGCATCAGCGGCGTCATTACCCAATAACCCGGGCCGAGCGCCGTCGAGGCATAGACCAGCGTCTCTTTGTCGTTGGCGAGCGTACCGGCGACGCTCACCCGGCGATATTCGTCATCGCCGGCATTGACCTTGTCCCAATCGGCCCGTGCCGGGGCTGGCACGGCTGCGGCATGCACACGCTGGTCGACGCGGACGATGAGATCGCGCTTCCAGGCGAGCCGCTGCACCTGCCAGGTGCCGAGGGCTGCGAGCGCTGCCGCAATGAGCGCCAGGCAGACGGCAAAGCCGACGCGTTTTACAGGCGAACGCCGTTTTTCCGCTTTTTCGGGGGGAGCTTCGCTCATGGCGTGAATCGCTTCGGGCGGCGGTGCCGCCGCCCTTTCGATGCCGTCACGGCATGTTCTTCATCATCTCGGGGCTCATCGGCATCATGTTGGTGTTGAGATGATGCATGACCCAGAGGGAGCCGGAGAGCGCGATGGCGACGATGATGATGGTGAAGATCAGCGCCATCATCGTCCAGCCGCCCTCGCTGCGGGGGTTCATGTGCAGGAAGAAGACCATATGGACGACGATCTGGATCGCCCCGATGGCCATCACCAGCACCGCCGTCACCGCCGCGCTTTCGAAGACGCCTGCCATGACCAGCCAGAAGGGAATGGCGGTCAGGATGACGGAGAGCGCGAAGCCCGTCATATAGCTGCGGAAGGTGCCGTGGCCGGCCTGATGGCCGTGGCTGTGGCCGTGATGCGCCTCGTGGGCATCCTCATGTGCGGGTGCTTGCGAACTCATCCGAGAACTCCCAAGAGATAGACGAAGGAAAAGACGCCGATCCAGACGACGTCGAGGAAGTGCCAGAACATCGAGAGGCACATCAGTCGGCGGCGGTTGGCCTCGATCAAGCCGTGCATCGACACCTGCACCATCAGCGTGATCAGCCAGATGATGCCGAAGGTGACGTGCAGGCCGTGCGTTCCGACCAGCGTGAAGAAGGAGGAGAGGAAGGCGCTGCGCGTCGGCCCGGCGCCCTCGTGGATCAGGTGGATGAACTCGTAGAGCTCGAGCCCGATGAAGGCGGCGCCGAACAGGCCGGTGACCCCAAGCCAGAACAGCGTTTCCGCCTTGGCGTTCCGCTCCATCTGCAGCATGGCGAAGCCATAGGTGATCGAGGAGAGCAGCAGCATCGACGTGTTGAGGGCAACGATCGGCAGATCGAAGAGATCGGCCGGCGACGGCCCCGCGGCATAATTGCGGCCGAGCACGCCGTGCGTTGCAAACAGCACCGCGAAGATCAGGCAGTCGCTCATCAGATAGAGCCAGAAGCCGAGATTGGTGCTGTTCTCCGGATGATGATCTTCCGTCAGGTAGAATTCGGGCTTTTCGGCCGTATCGACAGTGTGATCGCTCATGGTCGTTACACCTGCTCGGCAAGCAGAGTGGTGCGCTTGCCTTCCGTTTCGATGACGTCTTCTGCGGGGATGTAGAAGTCGCGTTTGTAGTTGAACGTATGGCCGATCGCCACGACGATCAGGGCGACGAAGGAGACGACGACCAGCCACCACATGTACCAGATCAGGCCGAAGGCGAGTGCGACGCTGATGGCCGACAGGATCGCGCCGGTGCCGGTATTCTTCGGCATGTGGATCGGCTTGAAGCCGCCGAGCGGACGCTCGTAGCCGCGCCTCTTCATGTCGTACCAGCTGTCATGATCGTGGACGACGGGCGTGAAGGCGAAGTTGTAGTCCGGCGGCGGCGAAGCGGTCGACCATTCCAGCGTGCGGCCGTCCCAGGGATCGCCGCCGTCGTCGCGCAGTTCCTCGCGCTTCATGAAGCTGACGACGATCTGGATCAGGAAGGCGGCGATGCCGAGCGCGATCAGGCCGACGCCGAAAGCGGCGATGATGAACCAGATCTGCAGCGACGGGTCCTCGAACTGGCTCATGCGGCGCGTGACGCCCATCAGGCCGAGCACATAGAGCGGCATGAAGGCGAACCAGAAGCCGATCTGCCAGAACCAGAAGCTCATCTTGCCCCAGAAGGGATCGAGCTTGAAGCCGAAGGCCTTCGGGAACCAGTAGTTCACGCCGGCGAACATGCCGAAGAGCACGCCGCCGATGATGACGTTGTGGAAATGAGCGATGAGGAAGAGCGAATTGTGCAGCACGAAATCGGCAGGAGGGACCGCAAGCATGACGCCCGTCATGCCGCCGATGACGAAGGTCACCATGAAGCCGACCGTCCACAGCATCGGCACCTCGTAGCGGATGCGGCCGCGATACATGGTGAAGAGCCAGTTGAAGATCTTCGCCCCTGTCGGGATCGAGATGATCATCGTGGTGATGCCGAAGAAGGAGTTGACGGATGCACCCGAGCCCATGGTGAAGAAGTGGTGCAGCCAGACGATGTAGGACAGGATCATGATCACGCAGGTGGCGTAGACCATGGAGGCGTAGCCGAAGAGGCGTTTGCCGGAGAAGGTGGCGACGACTTCGGAGAAGATGCCGAAGGCCGGCAGCACCAGGATGTAGACCTCCGGATGGCCCCAGATCCAGATGAGGTTGATGTACATCATCGGATTGCCGCCGAGGTCGTTGGTGAAGAAGTTCGTTCCGGCGTAGCGGTCGAGCGACAACAGCACGAGCGTTGCCGTCAGGATCGGGAAGGAGGCGACGATCAGCACGTTGGTGCAGAGTGCCGTCCAGGTGAAGACCGGCATCTTCATGAAGGTCATGCCCGGCGCGCGCATCTTGACGATGGTGGCGATCAGGTTGATGCCGGAGAGCGTCGTGCCGACACCGGCCACTTGCAGGCCCCAGATATAATAGTCGACGCCGACGCCCGGACTATAGGCCGCGCCCGACAGCGGCGGGTAGGCGAGCCAGCCGGTCTGGGCGAATTCGCCGATGAACAGCGACAGCATGATGACGATCGCGCCGGCGGTGGTCATCCAGAAGGAGAAATTGTTCAAGAAGGGGAACGACACGTCGCGCGCGCCGATCTGCAGCGGCACCACGAAGTTCATCAGGCCGGTGACGAAGGGCATCGCCACGAAGAAGATCATGATGACGCCGTGGGCAGTGAAGATCTGATCGTAATGGTGCGGCGGCAGGTAGCCTTCGGATCCGTTGAAGGCGATCGCCTGCTGGATGCGCATCAGGATCGCATCGGAGAAGCCGCGCAACAGCATGATCACGGCCAGGATCACATACATGATGCCGATCTTCTTGTGATCGACGCTGCAGATCCAGTCGTGCCAGAGCGGGCCCCAGAACTTGAAATAGGTGATGGCGCCGAGCACGGCGAGACCGCCGATGACGACGCCGATGAAGGTCACGACCAGGATCGGCTCGTGATAGGGGATGGCGTCGAGGGTCAACCGGCCGAAGATGAACTTCAGGAGGTCAGGATTGGAAAACATGGAACAACCCGTTCATTATGTCTTGCGACGCAAAGCGCCAGGTTAATTGTTGTTGTTGAGCTGCGCAGGCGCCGGATCGGTGCCGTTGCTCATGCCGGGCATGGAATGGCCGTCGTGCTGCATGCTGTTGCCATCAGTGCTTCTGTCTGGCTCGCTGCTTGCCGGAGCCCCCGTTGCCGGCACGGTGGCGGCAGGCGCCACGACGCCTTCGCCGGCATGGCGATTGTCATATTGCAGCTTCTCGCGATTCTCGGCGCTTTCCTTGCCGCCGCCGCCCATCATGTCGATGTGCATCATCTCGTTCATGCACATCTTGCCTGGCGTGGCGCACATGTTGAGGATGGCGGCGTAGAGATCGGCATCGGCGCCGGCATAATAACGCACCGGCTCCTTCTCGCTCGGCTTCTCGAGCTTCAGATAGGCGTCGCGGTTGAGCATCGTGCCCTGCTGCTTGACCTTGGCCACCCAGGCATCGAAGCCTTCGTGGGTAAGGCCATGGAACTTGAAGCGCATGTGCGAGAAGCCGGCGCCGCTGTAATTGGCCGAGAAGCCTTCATACTCGCCTTCTTTGTTGATGACGGCGTGCAGCTTCGTCTCCATGCCGGGCATGGCGTAGATCTGGCCGGCCAGGGCCGGGATGTAGAAGGAGTTCATCACTGAGGAAGCGGTGATCTTGAAATTGATCGGTTGATCCACCGGCGCGGCCATCTCGTTGACGGTGGCAATGCCGAGTTCGGGATAGAAGAACAGCCACTTCCAGTCGAGCGCCACGACTTCGACGGTCAGCGGCTTGGTATCGGCCGGAATGGCGCGCTCCGCATCGAGGCGGTCGAGCGGGCGGTAGGGATCGAGCTTGTGCGTGGAAATCCAGGTGACGGCACCGAGCGCAATGATGATCGCCAGCGGCGCTGCCCAGATGACGATTTCGAGGCGGGTCGAATGATGCCACTCCGGCGCGTAGGTCGCGGCCGTGTTGGAGCGGCGGTAGCGCCAAGCGAAGAGCAGCGTCAGGAAGATCACCGGAACGATGATCAGAAGCATCAGCACCGTCGAGACGATGATCAGATCGCGCTGTTGCGCGGCGATGTCGCCGGAGGGCGCCATGACCACCATGTTGCATCCTGCCAGGAAAAGCAGCGGCAAGACGGATAGAAGGCGGGAAAACTTCATGAGTTTTGGCACGTCTCTAAGCTCTTGTTGTTTCGTTTGGTCCGCGACTAAAGCACTGAAACGGATCGCGACATGAGGCGGAAGGTCGCAGTGCAGCAAACATGGCGCACTGCGGCAAAAAACTTTGGGCGCTAGTACTTTGAAATCCTGATGAAGTTAAGAAGGATTTTAGGCGTGCGCATGTCTCAGGCCAATATATCCGCAACAGTCGGTCAGGCCAGCATTTGCAGGGGAAAATCACCGTCCGGATCACGCAAAATTTTCGGTCCCCGCTTCATTTGAGCCTTGATGATGAACTATTTCAGTCTTACGGACTTGATAAGCCTGCGGGTTTGATCAAGATCACGCTTAAGGCGCCTTGCCGGAAGCGCCTTAACGAGGAGGCGTTTATGGCAACAACATCGCATTACGGACCGTCGTCGTCATCGCTGGAACGCGACGCGCGGCGCATTCACGACGACAAGCCGGTGTCACCGGGCAGCATCGCCATCGGCGTGGTGATTGGCCGCATGTCGGAATTCTTCGATTTCTTCGTCTACGGCCTCGCCTCGGTCCTGGTCTTTCCGCAGCTCGTCTTTCCCTTCGCGCCCGACAGGCTGACCGGCACACTCTATTCCTTCGCCATCTTCTCGCTCGCTTTCCTTGCCCGCCCCGTCGGCTCCGTCGTCTTCATGACCATCGACCGGATGTATGGGCGCGGCACGAAGCTGACGATCGCGCTCTTCCTGCTCGGCGGCTCGACCGCCTCGATCGCCTTCCTCCCGGGTTACGAGGTGATCGGCGTCTGGTCGATCGCGCTCCTGGCGCTCTTCCGTCTCGGCCAGGGCTTTGCGCTCGGCGGCGCCTGGGACGGTCTGGCCTCGCTGCTGGCGCTCAACGCGCCGGCCAATCACCGCGGCTGGTATGCGATGATCCCGCAGCTCGGCGCGCCGATCGGCTTTGCCCTGGCAAGCACGCTGTTCGGTTATTTCGTCGCCAATCTTTCCAGCGAAGACTTTCTTTCCTGGGGCTGGCGTTATCCCTTCTTCGTCGCCTTCGCGATCAATGTCGTGGCCCTCTTTGCCCGGCTGCGCCTGGTGATGACCAAGGAATTCGGCACGCTGCTCGAACAGCACGAGCTGGAGGCAGCACCGATCCTCGAGGTGTTGCGCGTTCACGGCCGCGACATCCTGATCGGCGCCTTCGTGCCGCTCGCGAGCTTCGCCATGTTCCACCTCGTCACCATCTTCCCGCTCGGCTGGATGAGCCTTTACGGCAACCAGCCGATCGGCACCTTCATGGTGGTGCAGGTGGTCGGCGCCATGGTCGGCGTTGTCGCGATCATCGCCTCGGGCCTGATCGCCGACCGCATCGGCCGGCGCGCCCAGCTTGCCATCTGCGCCGTTATCATCGCCGTCTTCAGCTTTATCGGGCCGACCCTGATCGCATCCGGCAATAACGGCCACGACGCTTTCGTCATCATCGGCTTCGGCGTGCTCGGCCTGTCCTTCGGCCAGGCGACCGGTTCGATCTCCTCGCGTTTCGGCCGGGGCTATCGTTATACCGGCGCTGCCTTCACCTCGGACCTCGCCTGGCTGGTCGGCGCCGGCTTCGCACCGCTGGTGGCGCTCAGCCTCTCCAGCCGCTTCGGCCTGACCTTCGTCGGCTACTACCTGCTCTCCGGCGCCATCTGCACGCTGGCCGCATTGGCCTTCAGCAAGGCGCTGGAACAGCGCGAATAGGTGGGGCGTCGCGGCCCGCCCCTCATCCGCCTGCCGGCACCTTCTCCCCGTAAACGGGGCGAAGGGGATATGCCGCGACCTTTCCGTCCCTCGCCAACCTCTCGCAGGGCACGTCCCCTCTCCCCGTCAAAATGGGGAGAGGGTTAGGATAAGGGGCAGCCATCGGCGCAATCCCAATTATTGAATGCATTGCAATCTATAATCAAATGCATATCCTGTCGGCCAGAACGAGGATATGCCATGACCGCGGAAACCATCGATCATTCGACCCTTTCCCGCCTTGTCGAGGCCGGCGCGGTCGATGCCGCGCATGTCGTCGGCAAAACCGGCGGCTGGTCGCTCGTCATCCGCTACGGCAAATCAGAGCGTCCGCTCGCCGCCCAACGCAGCCGGCAGGTGCGCCTGTTCAAGCGCATGGATACCTTGGTTTCCTATCTCAAGGATGTCGGCATCTCCCAATTCGATGTCGATGCGGCCGATTACGCTCCCGAGACGGCGTCGCGTCCGGATCGGTCCGCAGCGCTGCGCCGCACCCATCAGGCGGCGGAATATGACAAATGGTTCCGCCAACAGGTCGAAGAAGCGATCCGGGAGGCCGATGATCCGAACGCGGTCTGGATCCCACACGAAGTCGTCGAGGAAGAGATGGCGCGTGAACGGGCGGAGCTGCTGGCGCGACTTAAGAGCGAGACCAAGTGAAGTTCGTCTGGCATGCGAAAGCTGCATCCGATCGCAAGAAAGCAATTCAGTTTATTGCCGACCAGAATATCGCCGCTGCGATAAGCCAGCTTGATGAGATCGAGCGTCAGACCGGTCTGCTCATCGATCAGCCGGAGATAGGCCGGCCCGGACGAATTGATGGAACGCGTGAACTGGTCATTTCACGCACATCTTTTATCGTGATCTATCGGATTCGCCATAAGATCAAACAGGTGGAAATTCTGCGCTTCGTCCACGGCGCGCAGAAATGGCCGCCGAAGACTTGATCTGAACCTACGGGCGGAACCAGGAGCATGAAACGGTCATGCCAAGATAGCGCAGCCACCTTGTCCGTCAGGCTAAGCTTCATTATCGCTCATTGAAGATATCAATCCTTGGGAACGTCGAATGCTTATCGCCAGTTCAGGGTGGATGCCCTCCATCCGCGAAATCGACGAACAGACGGCCATTTGCGCGATAGGCGACGTTCATGGATGCGCGGATCTTCTGAAAGAGATGCATGCAGCTATTGCGCGGGAATTTGACCTCATCTCTCCGAGTGCTGCCTATTGCGTCCACCTGGGTGATTTGATCGACCGTGGCCCGGAAAGCGTGCGGGCGCTCAGCTTGGCTATGCAGGGCATTCCCGGCGCCACCAACTGCACCCTGATCGGGAATCATGAAGATCGATTACTTCAGCTGCTTCGCACGCCTGACGTCAAGATGATGGACCGATGGCTGACGCATGGTGGTACCGAATTCTTCGAGGAGCTCGGCGTCGATCCCCGCGGCAGATGGGAAGACAGAGTGTCGGAGCTTCTAGGCGGCGATATAATTGAATGGCTGCATTCGTTACCTCTGAAGCTGCAGCTTGGAAAGTTGCTTTTCGTCCATGCGGGCATAGATGTTGAGATTCCGATAGATCATCAGACTGCGGAAACGCTTGCGTGGATTCGGGAGCCGTGGCTATCGTCGACGGGGCCGTATGAAAACGGGCTGGCTGTCATACATGGTCACACACCCATCGCTGAGGTCGTTCTCAGCAACCAGCACAGGATCAACCTGGACAGCGGGGCCTGCGAAACAGGTGTTTTGAGCGCGCTTTTGATCCATGGCGGCCGAATGAAGCTGTTACAGACCCGTAAGTGAACGCGCGCAAAACCCTCCGGAATGCATGATGTCGACAGCCCGTTCGGTCTTCGTATGTCCAGTGAAGCAATGGTTCGGCGACTTTACTGCGCCATCTGCGGCTGCTTGGCCGCCCGCGCCGCGGTCAGTTCCGCGGTGGTGTGGTTCAAGCGGTCGGCGAGCACGCGCATGATTTCGACGGCCATTTCGGGAAAGTCGCTGAGCAGCTTCAGGAAGTGCTCCTTGCTGATGCGCAGCACTTCGAGCGGCGAGGTGGCGCGTACCGTTGCCGTGCGCGAGACGTCGCAGAGGATGGCGATTTCGCCGACGATGGAATTGAGCTCGACGTCGGCGACCTTGATCTCGCCGGCCGGGGAGGAGACGATGATGTCGGCGCTGCCGGAGAGAATGACATAGGCGGCGTCGCCGACATCACCCTGATGGAAGAGATCCTGACCGGCTTTGTAGGTCATGCGGTCGGAGGTGAAGGCCAAAAGCTTGAGCTTTGCCGGCGCTATCCTCGAAAAGATCGGCACCCGTCGCAGCATTTCGACTTCGTCTCTCAACAGCATGAGCGTTTCAATCCCCTGGCGCAGGGTTCTTCAAACCAGACGCCTTAAATTCCCGGCATTCCCTAGGGAACGCCTACCATCGCCGCTCCCATAGAATATTACGATAACAGTTCCTTGAACATACCGTTTTTCTCGGAAAGTTCCGGATAGTTCCCGGCCTCGGCCAGGCCGCCGCGGTCGAAGAGCAGGATCCGGTCGAACATCTCGGCGAGCCGCGCATTGGAAAGCACCCAGACGATCGCCGGCCGCTCGCCTTCCTTGTGCAGGTCTTCGATGATGTTGCGGGTGATCTGGTCCTGGACGCGCTGATCGAGCGCCGACAGCGGCCGGTTGAAGATGAAATAGTCCGAACGCTTCAGCAGTGCGCGGGCCAGGTTCAGCTTCTGCCGCTGCACCATGGTCAGGCGTTTGCCGCCCGAGCCGACGTCGAATTCGAGCCCGATCGACAGCACATCGTCATAAAGGTCGAGGGCATCGAAGAGTTCGCCCATGATGGCACGGATGCGGTCGGAGGCGTCGGCTTGCTGATAGGCGATGCGGCCGAACAGCACATTGTCCATCAGGCTGGCCGACGGCGTGAAACGTTCGGCGTCGTAACGCTCGATCAGCTCGGCGAGATCGGCCGGAATATGGGCGTGGAACTGCTTGCGGGCGCTGACGATCTTGTCCATCAGCTCGTCGGTCAGCAAACCGAAGCGATGCCGCGGCTCGATATAGGCGAAGCTCAGGCGGATGATGGCCGAGCGTTCCTCGGGGGTGGCATCCTCGAAGCGGCGGCTCTGCAGCTTTTGCAGCAGCGCCTGGTAGGTCGGAATATCGTCCGCCGTCATGAAGGTCAGCTGCTGGAAGAAAGGATGATCCGGCGGCAGGTCATGGAAGAGCTCGACGGCGTTCTCGGCGATCTCGAGGCCCATGGCGTAGAGATCGGTGCTGAGGCCCGTCTCACGGAAGAGCTGCTGGAAATAGGGATGGGCGGCCAGCCTGCGGTTGGTCATCAGCGGCCGCTTCATGGTGCCGAAGAGCAGGTTTTCGCCGACTGTCGCCTGGGCATTGTAGGTATCGAAATCGAAAGGCACGACGATACCGTCGAGCCCCTCATCACGCAGCCGGTCCCGGAGCGAGGCACGCAGCGCCACGACATGGTCGCTGACGGCCACATGCACGTCGGTGTTGACGTTGGAGCGCAGCGCCAGATCGAGAATGTCCTGCGAGATCAGCACGGCGTCGAGCACCGGGCGGATCGCTTTCAACAGATCCTCCGGTCCGTTGGCGCCGGCCGCCTTGTAGTCCACCCAGTCGCTGTTGAGGTCGAGCGTCGGATTGCCGGCCTTCACCGCCTCGGCCGAATGCCACTTATACTCGAGCGCCTCCTTCTCGTCGTAGACGGGATCGGTCATCGGCGCGTGCTTGAGGCCGTAGAGCAGATTGCTGGCGAGCGAGCCATGGAAGAAGAAGGTGTCGGCCGAGGCGTAGGAGATGCGCCGGCCGGTGATCGATTCCGGCAGCTCCAGCAGGTCGCGGCCGTCGATGGTGATGCGGCCGGAATCGGGCCATATCATCCGGCCGAGCGCTTCGGCGAAGGCTTCCGCGCCGCTGCCGTTCGGGCCGACGATCGCCACCGTCTCGTTCGGCTTGATCTCGGCCGAGACGTGGTCGACGAGGCGGGCGCCGCTGTCGTCGGAAAGCGTCAGGTTGGTGACGACGAGGGCGCTCGTCAACGCGCCGACGGGGGCGGTGGCCAGTTCCTGAATACGGCTGTCGATCAGCGGCTCGACGTTGAACTGTTCGTAGACCTGCTGGTACTTCACCTGCACGTCCTGGCGCATCTGGTCCCAGTCGATCAGTTCCTTCAGCGGCCCGGGCAGATCCTTGTAGGCTGATATGACGGCGACGAGCTGACCGATGTCGAGGCGGCCCTGCAGCGCCAGATAGCCGCCGATCGCGTAGAACAGGAAAGGCGTGACCTGGGCGAGGAAGTTGTTGATGAACTTCACCAGGAATTTCCACTGGTAAAGGTCGTAGCGGATCGAGAAGATGCGGCCGAGCCGCGAGGCGATGTCGGCGCGTTCGAGGTTGGAGGTGTCGTTGCCGTGGATCGTGCCGATGCCCTCGACGATTTCTCCGACGCGGCCGGACAGCTCGCGCGCCGTCAGCTGCCGCTGGCGGCCAAGCTCCAGCAGGCGTTTCCTCATGCGCGGAATGACGACCGCCTGAACGCCGACGATGCCGGCGGCGATCATGCCGAGCCAGAAATTCTGCACGATGATGAAGGCGAGGGCGGTGATCGCTTGACCGCCGAGAAGAGCGGGCGAGACGAAGGCGTCGCCGGTGAAGCCGCCCATCGGCTCCACCTCGTCCTTGATCATGGTGGCGATCTCGGCCGATTTCACCCGCTTGAAATGCGCAGGCGGGAAACGCAGGACCCGGTCGATCAGCTCGAAGCGGATGCGCCGCAGCATGCGTTCGCCGAGCCGGCCCTTATAGGTGTTGATATAGAATTTGAAGAGGCCGTTCAGCACCACCAACGCCAGGAACACCAGGCTGAGAGCCATCAGCATCTGGAAACGATTGAGCTCTACGCCCTGGAAGAATTCGACATGGCCGATCAGCGGAATGTCGTAGGCGATATGCATGAATCTCTGAGTTGCGCCAGGCCCTTCGAAGCCGTCGCCCTGGATCGGTCCGTTGACGATCTGCTTCGGTAGGTCGAATGACAGGAAATAAGGCACCATCGAGGCGGCGACGACAGCCAGAATCCACAGCTGCTGCAGCCGCGTGTTCTTCCAGATGTAGCGGGCAAGGCTTTTTTCCATGGCTAACCGTCAGCTTGCTGGGAAATTCCGAAGGCGCGATCCGGGCGCCGGAACGGGAGAAATCCTTGAGAACGAACCATGCAGCCGGACCGCCGATATCGCAATGAAAACAAGGCGAAGCCACCGGCTGCAGAAAGGCCGATTCTCGCCGGACTTTTGCTTATATCACAGGAATTTTGAATTAGGCGAGCTATTCGCAATCATCGAGCGAATGATGCCGGCGGTTTTCTCCGCACCGTCGAGATCGAGCGATACCTGTTCCCGCCGAGGTGCTGCGAGCGCCTTTTCGACGGCCTGTTTCACAAGGGCAGAGGTCAGCCCGTTTTCCGGCAGGATGTCGGCGAGGCCAAGCGCCTGCAGCCGTTCGGCGCGCACCGTCTGCTCGGTCTCGCCGCCGGCGACGAAGGGGATGAGGATCGCCCGACACTGACTGCGCATGAGGTCGCCGACCGTGTTGTAGCCGGCCTGCGAGATCGAGACCCTGGCGGCGCGCAGCAGCGAGGGAAAATCCTTGCGGAAGCGCACCAGCGTCACGTTTGCGGCCGTCTCCCGCGACAGCGCGGTGAAATCAGCCTCCGGCAGGTTGGGCCCCGCGATCAGCAGCCAGCGAAGATTGTCCGGCATGAGCGCTGCCGCCGCTTTCGCCGCGCCGATCAGTTCGGCGCCGACGGCGCCGCCGCCCGCTGAGGCGATGATATCGAATGTTTCGGTCGGTTCGGGCGCCGGCGGCGGGGTGACGAGCCCGGTATAACGTACCCTGTCGGCAATCGCTGCCGTCAACGGGAAGGTGTCCTCGAGCTTGATGAAGGCGGGATCGCCATGGACGAGCACGGCGTCGAAATGATCACTGACCAGGGCTGCGGTTTCCGCATCGCGGCCGGCCTTGCGGTTTTCCTGCAGGATGTCGCGTACCGAACTCAGCAGTTTTGGCCGCGGTTCGGCCGTTTCGACCGCCGCGAGCAGCGGCAGCAGTTCGAAGCGCATCTGCCGGCGGCCGAAGGGGAAGGCTTCGATGATGACGACATCGGGCCTTGCGGCATGAAAGGCCTCGAGCAGCAGGTCGCGGCGGGCATGGAGGAAATCCTCGCCGGCGGGGCGGCCTCCGGCATCGGCGAGGCCGGAAAAGCCGGCATTGCTGGCGACGACCGCCGGCAGTGCCACGGTCTTGACGCCCTCGCCTGGAAAGCCCGGTACCGGCAAGCCGCCGGTCACCACGGTGACGTCGAATCCGTCTTTGACGAGGGCATTGGCGATGCGGCTGGCGCGGGCAATGTGGCCGATGCCGAGCAGGTGCTGGACGTAGAAGAAGATGCGCGGTGCAGTCATGACGCCTTCTGCCATTCGGCCTCGAACAGGCCGCTGAGCTGTCTGATGCTGGAGTGATAGTCGAACTCGTTGCGCACCCGACTTTCGGCGGCGTCGCCGAGGCGCTTGCGAAGCGCCGGGTCGCGGATCACCGCTTCCAGGGCTTTCGCCAGCAGCGCCGGATCTTCCGGCGGCACGACGAGGCCGTTTTCGCCGTCCTTCAGAAGTTCCGGCACGCCGGAGACTTCGGTCGAAACGCAGACCAGCCGCTGGCTCGAGGCTTCGACGAGCACGTTCGGCAGGCCGTCGCGGTCGCCATTGGCGGCGATCCGGCAGGCCAGCGCGAAGAGGTCGGCGCGGCGGTAGTGATCAAGCACGTCTTCCTGCGCCAGGGCGCCCTTCCAGACGATGCGGTCGGACAGGCCGAGCTCGGCGGCCAGCGCCTTTAGCTTCGCCAGTGCCTCGCCGCCGCCGATATGTTCCATGCGCCAATGCAGATCGGCGGGCAGCAGGGCGAGTGCGCGCAGCAGCACGTCGTAACCCTTCTTTTCAACGGCGCGGCCGACGCTCAAGATGAGGGCCGGATCGTCGGGATCGGTGCCGGTGCGGTTCGAGCGATCGCCGGCAAAATGGCCGAAGCGGGCGAGATCGAGACCGTGATAACTCAAGTGCACCGCATCCTTGCGGGATGTCAGCGTGCGCATGTGCTCGTAGCCCGCCCGGGTGCAGGTGACGGTCCAGCGGGCGCTGTTCAGTTTTTCGGTGAGCTCCCAGTCGGGCGACGTCCATATGTCCTTGGCATGCGCCGAACAGCTCCAGGGCGTGCCCGTCAGCATGCTCGCATATTCCGTCACCGAGGCCGGCGTGTGGATGAAATGGGCATGCAGCCACTCGCCTCCATCAGGCCATTCACGCCCCAGCACCAGCGCCTGGCCGAGGCGGCGGAAGCGGTTGCGCGAGAGGTCGCGTGGCAGATCGGCCAAAAAACGTTTGATCAGCGTGGTGAAGCCGGGTTTGGAGAAACCGGCGATAAGACCTTTCAGCACCCGGATTGGCTCCTCGTGCAGATATTCCGGCAGGTAGACGACGCGCGCCCTGATTTCGTCATGGACGGGATGGCGCTTCTTGTCGGTCGGCCGGCGCATCGAAATCAGCGTCAGGTCGAAGCCGGCTTTTTCCAGGCCGAGCAGCTCCTGGGCGATGAAGGTTTCCGAAAGGCGGGGATAGCCTTTCAGCACGACGAGAATCTTGCGGCGTGGCGGCAAGGCTTGGTCCTATTCCGCGCCGACGAGGGCGAGGTGGCTGGCGCGGCCGTCGATCCACCGGCCGACGGTCTGCGAGATGTGGTCGAGCCCTTCGAGATGCATATTACTGCCGCTCTTCGACGGGGGCAGGCGGGAGGGTAGGCGCTTCAGCGCCTCAGCCATGATGGTGGGATCGACCGATTGTTCCGGCAGCAGCATGTCGACGAGGCCGAGCTCGCTCGCCCGCTTGGCGCGCAGCAGCTGTTCCTGGCGCGGTTTGACGCGCGGCACGATGAGGGCCGGCTTGTCGAAGGAGAGGATCTCGCAATAGGTGTTGTAGCCGCCCATGGCGACGACGCCGGTGGCGCCGTCGATCAGCTCTTCCATATGGTTATCGAACTCGATCACCTCGATGTAGGGAATGGCTTCGCCCTTCTGCACCAGCTTAGCGCGTTCGGCGGCAGGCATATAGGGCCCGAGCACAACGAGCGCCTTCTGCGTCAGCGTCGGATCGGCCTCATAGGCATTCATCACGTCGTGGACGAGATCGGAACCATCGCCGCCGCCGCCTGTGGTCACGAGGAGGTAATTGTCCTTGCGGGCGTGGATCGAGGTCTTGCCCTTGGAGACACTGCGCTGCAGGAAGCCGACGAAATCCATCTTCCGGCGCAGGCTGGCCGGGACGTCGAGACCGATCAGCGGGTCGTAAAAATCAGGCGGGCCGTAGACCCAGACGCTGTCGTAATATTGGTCGATCTTCTGCATGATGCCGTTTCTTTTCCACTCGGCATCGAGCAGATGCGGCGCGTCCATCACCTCGCGCAGCCCGAGCACCAGCACGGTGCCGCGGGCCTTGAGATAGGCGAGCGTATCCTCGACCTCGCCCTTCAGTCCCATCGGCTCCTTGTCGACGATGAAAATATCGGGCTGGAAGGTCTCGGCGGTGTGGCGGATGCTCGATTCGCGCATCTTCAGCGTCTCGTGCAGGTCGATATGGCTGGCGAGCGAGGTATATTCGCCGTTGCGCAGCTTGATGACGCTCGGGATTTTCACGAAGTCGACGCGGGCGCGGTAGTCGAAGGCGCCGGCGATCGTCGCGCCCGAGATGATCAGGATATTGAGGCCGCGATAATCCTCGACCAACGCATGGGCGATGGCGCGACAGCGGCGCAGGTGGCCGAGGCCGAAGGTGTCGTGGCTGTACATGAGGATGCGAGCATCTTCGAGACGTCTGGCCATGGGTGTTCCCTCCGGGGTGAACAACATGCGTTAGTACCCCCACCGTCCGGAGGCCACGAGGCGGGGGCGGTGCCGTGCGGCGCCGCCGGGTTTCCTGCTATTTGTAGGGATCTGCCGCATCACGCAAGCCGTCTCCCAGAAAGTTGAACGCCAAAATGACAAGAACAACAGGAATGATCGGAAAGAGCAGCCAAGGATAGAAGGCGATGACGCTGACGCTTTTTGCCTCGGTCAGCAGAATGCCCCAACTGGTGATCGGCGGGCGAAGGCCGAGGCCGAGGAAGGAGAGCGCGGTCTCGCCGAGGATCATGCCGGGAATCGAAATCGTCGCGGAGGCGATGAGATGCGACATGAAGCCCGGCACCAGATGGCGGCCGATGATGCGCGGCGTGCTGGCGCCCATGAGCTGGGCTGCCTGGACGTAATCCTCCTCGCGCAGCGCCAGGAGTTTCGAGCGCACGGCACGCGCGAGCCCAGTCCAGTCGATGATGCCGAGGATCACGGTGATGCCGAAATAGATGACGATCGGGCTCCAGGTCACCGGCATGATGGCGGCGAGCGCCATCCACAGCGGCAGGCTCGGCAGCGATTGCAGCACCTCGATCAGGCGCTGGACGATGAGATCGAAGATGCCGCCCCAATAGCCGGCAAGACCGCCGATGACGATGCCGAGCACGAAGCTGATCGCGATGCCGATCAGGCCGATCGTCAGCGAGATCCGCGCGCCGTAGAGGATGCGCGAGAGCACGTCGCGGCCGAGCCGGTCGGTGCCGAGCAGGAACATCTGGCCGCCGATCGACGGGCAGACCAGATGAAAGTTCGAGGCGACGAGACCCCAGAATTTATAGGAATCGCCGCGGCAGAAAAAGCGGATCGGCTGCACGTCGTTCGGCCGGTCGGTATAGACACGGTGCAGCGTATCGAGATCGAGCGTCATGCTGCGGCCGTAGACGAAGGGGCCGACGAACTCTCCCTTGTCGAAGAAGTGGACGCGCTGCGGCGGCGCATGGATGAAATCGACGTTGCGGGTGTGCAGGCCGTAAGGCGCCAGGAACTCGACGATCAGGATCATCAGGTACACGACGGCGAGAAAGATGCCGGAGATCAAGGCCAGCTTGTGCTGCTTGAACTTCCACCACATCAACTTCTTCTGCGAGGCGAGATGAATGCGCGATTGCGCCGCCGTCATGGTCTCGGTCGCGAGCGGGTCGAATGGCGCGGTCGAGACGTAATGCGGCAGCGGCGCGCCGGGTGCGGGAAGGGGCGACATTATTTGGTGCTCCTGCCTTGCAGACGGATGCGGGGATCGAGGAAGCCGAGGGCGATATCGGAAATCAGCACGCCGATGACGTTGAGGAAGGCGAGGAACATCAGGAACGAGCCGGCGAGATACATGTCCTGGCTCTGCAGCGCTTTGATCAGCATCGGCCCGGTTGTTTCCAGCGACAGCACGATCGCGACGATCTCCGCACCGGAGATGATCGACGGCAGGATAGAGCCGATATCGGCGACGAAGAAGTTGAGCGCCATGCGCAGCGGATATTTGACCAGCGCCCGCATCGGATGCAGACCCTTGGCGCGCGCCGTCGTCACATATTGCTTCTGCATCTCGTCGAGCAGGTTTGCGCGTAAGCGACGGATCATGCCGGCCGTGCCAGCCGTGCCGACGATGATGACGGGGATCCACAGATGGGAGAGGATCGAGCGCGCCTTCTCCCAGCTCATCGGAGCCGAGATATATTGCTGGTCCATCAGATGGCCGATAGAGATGCCAAACCAGATATTGGCGAAATACATCAGGATCAGCGCCAGCATGAAGTTCGGAATGGCGATGCCGAGCAGGCCGAGGAAGGTCAGGCCGTAATCACCCCAGCTGTACTGGTGCGTGGCCGAATAAATGCCGATCGGAAAGGCGATCAGCCAGGTGAGCAGGATCGTCGTGAAGGAGACGAGAATGGTCAGCCACAGGCGGTCACCGACGACGTCGGACACCGGCAGCTGGTATTCGAAGGAATAGCCGAAATCGCCGTGCAGCATGCCGCCGACCCAGTAGAAATAGCGCACGATCTCCGGCTTGTCGAAGCCGTATTGCTGGCGCATCTCCTCGATTTCCTGGAGATTGGCGGTCTCGCCGGAAGCGCGCAGCTCGGCGATCTGGCTCTCGAAGAAGTCGCCGGGCGGCAGTTCGATAATGGTGAAGACCAGCGCCGAAATGACGAAGAGCGTCGGTACCATGGCGGCGATGCGCCAGAGAATGTATCTGAGCACGCCTCAGGCCTCCTTGTACCAGAATGCATCCGGCATGTAGATGCCGAGATAGGAGGTGGGGTCGAAGCCGTAGAGGGCTTTCTCCGGCAGGTTCTGCAGCTTGGCGGCGCGAAGGATCGGCTGCAGCGTGCTGTTGATCAGGCCGATCGAAAACACCTGCTGCGTATAGAGCGACAGCATCTTGTGCCAGATCGCCTGGCGCTCCTCGAACTTCGCCGTCGAGCCCCATTGTTTGAGCAGATCGATCAGTTCGGCCGCCTCCGGCAGGTCGGGCGCGACACCCTCCTGGCCGGCGGAGAGATAGTGCATGCCCCAGAGCGGCCACTGCAGCTGATCGTCGAGCGTCGGCGCCAGCCCCGAGGGCGACATGTCGGCCGTCGGCACGCCATTGTCGAGACCGTACCAGATCGACATCATGATCGTGCCGCTCATGGCGCGGTTGCGGAAGACGTCGCGCTGCGAAGTGCGGGTATAGAGCGCAAGGCCGATATTGGCCCAGTGATCGTGCACCAGCTCCAGCACGTCGGTATCGAGATTGCTTTCGCCGGCGGTCTCGACGGTAATCTCGGCGCGCCGTCCGTCCGGCAGCAGCCTGATGCCGTCGCCGCCGCGCCTGGTCAGACCGAGTTCGTCGAGCAGGCGGTTGGCCTCGTCGGGATCGAACTTGACGAAGGCGTCGGCATATTCCTGCTTGAACAGTGGGCTGTCTGGCAGCACGGTATCGGCGCTCGGCGTGCCCAGGCCGTAGAAGGCGACCATGTTGATCTCGTGCCGGTCGATCGCCAGCGACAGAGCCCGGCGCAGACGCACGTCGCGGAACAGGCCGCGCCAAACCTCGTCGGCGCAGTTGAGGTTCGGCAAGAGCGTGATGCGCGAGCCGCGCGCCACCTTCCAGAGATTGACCTTCACCGGAAAGCGCTTTTCGGCCTCCTTCAGGAAGGTGTAGTCGTTGAAATCGATGCCGGTCGCCTGCAGGTCGGCTTCGCCGGCACCCGCCTTGGCGGCGATAATCGACGAGGAGGAGACGTTGAGGACGAAACGGTCGAGATAGGGCAGCTGCCGGCCGGTCTCGTCGACCCGGTGGAAGAACGGGTTGCGCTCGAAGACGAACTGGTCGGCCGGCAGCGCCGTCGTGTTGCGCCAGGGATCGAGCGTCGGCAGGTTGGGATTTTCCGGCCGGTAGGAGCGCGCCATCTTGATGTGCAGATCCTGCCACTTCTTGACGCGGCTGGTCTTCATCATCTGTTCCATCTTCGCCTCGTCGGGCTGGAACTTCTTATGGAATTGCTTGAGGTAATGCCCCGGCCCGAAGATGACGAGCGGCTGGGGACCTGCCAGCGTCGGCAGGAACATCGGATTGGGTTTTTCCCAGGTGTAACGCACCGTCAGCGCATCGAGCATTTCGAAGCGCGGCAGACTGCCGTGCGGGCGAAGCTCGAGCGCGCCGCCGCCCGGCGTCAGCTTGTCGTTCAGGATGACGTCTTCCCACCAGTAGCGGAAATCGTCGGCGGTGAACGGCGCCCCATCGGACCATTTATGGCCTTCGCGCAGCGTGAAGGTGAAGACCGTGTCGTCCTCCGCGCGGAAATCGGCGAGAATGTCAGGCTGGAACTGCAGGTGCTTGTCGTAGCCGACCAGGCGGGAATAGCCGTAGATCGTCATGAAGCGGATGTCGCGCTGGCTGCCGATGATGGTGCGCACCGTGCCGCCATAGGCGCCGGGTTCGAGCCCCATCTCCTTCAGGTTGACGATGCGCGGGCGCAGTGGAATACGCTCAGCCATACCAGGCAGGCTGCCTGCGGCCAGCCGCTCCTTGAGAAATTCCGGCTCGACTATCTGCTCGGCGCGAAGCACCGCCGGTGCGATCGCAGCCCCGACAAGGCCGCCGAGAAAGGTGCGACGCGTTACCATCAGCGCAACTCCTTGGCCGTAGCGCCCTTGCGGGCGCGCACCAGATGGCCGTCGCCGAGATCGGCATAGGCAAGCTCGGAAGCGTCGTCATGCTCGGCGGTGAAGGTTTTCCCCCAGTTCTGCTTGTCGGCGGCGCCGTTTTCGCGCAGCGCCTTGAAATCGAGCGGCCGGTCGAGATCGGGGAAGGGGACGGCGGCGAGCAGCGATTTCGTATAGGGATGCACCGGATCGCGCAGGATGATTTCGCGCGGCGCGATCTCGACGATGCGGCCCTTGCACATGACAGCGATGCGGTCGGCCATGTAATCGACGACGGCGAGGTTGTGCGAGATGAAGAGATAGGTCAGCCCCAGTTCCTTCTGCAGGTCCTTCAACAGGTTGAGGATCTGCGCCTGGACGGAGACATCAAGCGCCGAGACCGGCTCGTCGAGGATGACGAGTTTCGGCCCGAGGGCAAGCGCGCGGGCGATGCCGATGCGCTGGCGCTGGCCGCCGGAGAAGCTGTGCGGGTAACGGCTGAGGTAGCGCTTGTCGAGACCGATCGCCGCCATCAATCCTTCGACCTTGCGCTTGCGCTCGTCGCTGTCGCCGCGATCATGGATCTCGAGTGGTTCGCTTAGGATGTTGCGCACCGTCATGCGCGGCGAAAGCGAGGAAACCGGATCCTGGAACACCATCTGGATCTTGGTGCGCATGTCCTGCAGCTCGTCGCCTTTGACCGCGAGGACGTCGATGACCTCCTTGCCGTCGTTGAACACGACCGCGCCGCTGTCGGGTGTGACGGCGCGCATCAGGATCTTGCTGAGCGTCGTCTTGCCGCAGCCGGATTCGCCGACCAGGCCCAGACATTCGCCGCGGCGGATATCGAAGCTGACATCGTCGACGGCGCGCAGCACGGTGGCCTCGTGCTTGCCGAGAAAACTGCGCTTGCGCGTCTTGTAGGTCTTGCAGAGATTGCTGACGGACAACAGCGTGCCCGGCGTCTCCGCCTGCAGCGGCTTCTTCTTGCCGACGAGAGTCTCGAGATTGACCGGCACGTCGCGCAGCGCCTTCAGCCGCTCGCCCGGTTTCATGTCGAAATGCGGAACGGCGGCCATCAGCGCCTTGAGATAGGGGTGCTGCGGATTGCGGAAGATCGCCTCGACCGGCCCGGCTTCCATGATCTCGCCGTGATAGATCACGACCACCTCGTCGGCCATGTTGGCGACGATGCCGAGATCGTGGGTGATGAGCAGCATCGCCATGCCGAGCTTGGCCTGCAGGTCACGCAGCAATTCGAGGATCTGCGCCTGGATCGTCACGTCGAGCGCCGTCGTCGGCTCGTCGGCGATCAAGAGCGCCGGCTTGCAGATCAGCGCCATGGCGATCATTGCGCGCTGGCGCATGCCGCCGGACAATTCGAACGGATACATGTCGTAGGTGCGGTGCGGATTGGAAAAGCCGACGAGACCGAGCATTTCCTCGGTCTTCTCACGCGCCTCCTGCTTGTCGGCTTCGGTATGGATCAAGAGCGCTTCGCTGATCTGGTTGCCGACCGTGTGCAGCGGCGAGAGCGAAGTCATCGGCTCCTGGAAGATCGTCGCCATGCGTCGGCCGCGCAGGTCGCGCATTTCCTCGCTGTCTCGCGACAAGGAGAGGATATCGGTCGTGCTGCCGTCGAGCGGATCGGTGAAGAGGATGCTGCCCGATGCCTTGGCCGGATTGGGCAGGATGCCCATGATTGCCTGGCTGATCACCGATTTGCCCGAGCCGGATTCACCGACAAGAGCGGTGACCTTGCCCGGAAGGATGCGGAGATTGGCTTCCTTTACGACGCGCAGGCGGTCGCCGAAAACCGAGAACGAGATGTCGAGATTCTCAATACGCAACAAATCGGCAGCGGACGCCATACCAATGAAATTCCCCAGTCTTCTATGTTCCCGTTAAGGCAACACTATCGTACCGCAAACGGGGTGTCTAGCTGATGACAATCAAGGGGATATCGCCGCCTTTCGCCGCGGTCGTCCGGACGAAACACGCAGTTTTATCGGTGCCGATCTGGCGTTTTACTGGATGAACTTCTCCATGCTGGTGCGCTTGACCTGTTTCTTCGCGTCCTGGTGCAGCAGAATGACCTGCTCGGCTTCGGAAAGTCCGTTCTGCACGGCCTCGCGGAAATGTTCGTCGACATGGATCTCCGGGGCCGGCGCGCGCGGCTGCAGCACCGTCACCTTCTGGCGGATGCCGCGCAGCTTCTCTTCGCCGAGCCGCGTCCATTCGCCGCCGCAATAACCGGCGAAGGCCTGGCTGGCGACGACCTCGCGGCCGTATTTCTTGGTCAGGATCTGAAGACGCTGCACCTCGTTGACCGCCGATCCGAAGGCGGAGAAGGTCAGGCGGTCCTTCAGGCCGACATTGCCGAACATGACGTTGCCGACATGCAGGCCGATGCCGTAGCCGATCTTGCTGAGACCCTTCTGCTCGCGTTCGCCGTTGAGCTCGGCGACCCGCGCCTGGGCCTGGTGAACGGCCGACAGCGCTGCCTCGCAGGCAATCTTCGACGGATCCTTGTGGCGCCCGCAGGGATAGACGGCCAGGAAGCCGTCGCCGAGGAAGCTCAATATTTCGCCGCCATTGCGGTTGAAAGGAGCGGCGATCGCGTCGAAGAACTGGTTCAGCGTGTCGATATAGGCCTGACGGCCCTCTTTTTCGGCATACATGGTGGATTCACGCATGTCGCCCATGACGAGGGCGGCGCGGATCGTCTCGCCGTCGCCGCGGCGGATCTGGCCGTTCAGCACCCGCTTGCCGGCGTCGCCGCCGAGATAGGTGGTCAGCATATTGTTGGCGAGCTTGCCGAGCACCGCCATCTTGGCGGCGACCGCCAGATGGTTCTGCATTCGCAGCAGCGCATCGATCATGTCGTCGGAAAAGCCGTTATTGTGGTCGGTCGACCACGAGCCCATCATGCCCTGCACAGAGCCGTCGCTGAAGGGCTGCACGAAGGCGAGGTAGTCGGTGATCTTGTCCTTGCGCAGATCCTCGAAGATCGGGAATTCGGCCGGTCCGTCCTGCGACAGTCGGCGGCGGATGTGCTGCAGGTTGTTGTCGAGCAGGTAATAATAGGGGCTCTGCAGGAAGCGGTCCGGCTTCTGCCCGGCCGGCATGCGGAAGCCTTCGATGGTGACGCCGCTGGCGCGCCGCCAGGTGAAGCTCAGCGCATCGTAGAGCGGGTGCAGCATCGAAAAGGTCAGGTGCACGCGCGCGATCGGCAGGCCGGCGGAGGCCATCCTTTCGCAGAAGCCGCTGACGATGGTTTCGAGATCGTTGCCCGCCAGTGAAGAATTCGTCAGCCATTCGGCGACGCGGTCCAACAGGATGGAGGACACGCTGGATTCGATCGTGCTCATTCTCGGTATGATCCTCATAAAGCACGCCATCCCCAAGAGGCAAAAATCCCTCGGCCGGCACATTTACATGCACAGGTCACAAGGAAATCAGGATGTACGAGCGGTAATATTGTGTCAACGATCTGCCGAGAGCCCGGCAGCGGCGTCCCTCAGTTCCCCTAACGGGGGACCGGACGGGTGGTCCTTTCACGTGGTTCATTATCAAAAGTCAAAATAGGGATGCTGCATATGCGAAACAATGGGAGCGGGATTCTTTTGTGCTCCAAAGTTGCATCGGATGACCCAGCCGGCACATTTCGGCCACGCCCGGCTAAAGGCTTTTTCAGGTCTGTCAGCGAGAACTGCCCCTCATCCGCCTGCCGGCACCTTCTCCCCGCTTGCGGGGCGAAGGAGGATAGCCGCAACCTCTCCATTCTTCGCCAGCGTCTCGCAGGGCACGTCCCCTCGCCCAGTGTTTACGGGGAGAGGGTTAGGGTGAGGGGCAAATCTGACGCCGAATCGGCATTTCTGTCGGGGGAAAGCGGAAGATCGGCGCCCGGGTTTAATTCGCCGCCATCATGCATTAGATCAGCGTTCTGAATTTCTCCGTTTGAAAGATCCCGCCTTGGCCACTTCCACCTTCGATACGCTTTTGCAGAAGATCGAAACCCGCGCGGCGCGCGCCGGCGTCATAGGCCTCGGCTATGTCGGCCTGCCGTTGGCGATCGCCGTGGCGCGCAGCGGCTTTGCGGTCACCGGCTTCGACATCGACCCTTCCAAGATGGTGGCGCTCGAGGCCCGCCGCTCCTATATCGATGCCGTCAGCGATGCAGCCCTTGCCGCCGAGATCGATGCCGGGCGCTTCCAGGCGACGACCGATTTCGCCGGTCTGGCGGCCTGCGACGTCATCATCATCTGCGTGCCGACGCCGCTCACCAAACATCGCGATCCCGATCTGTCCTTCGTCGAGGCGACGTCGCGCTCGATCGCCGCGCATCTGCGCCCCGGCCAGCTCGTCGTGCTGGAATCGACCACCTATCCCGGCACCACCGACGATATCGTCAAGGTCATTCTTGACGGCACCGGCCTGAAATCCGGCGCGGATTTCTTCGTGGGCTTCTCGCCGGAGCGCGAGGATCCCGGCAACCAGCATTATCACACCGCCACCATCCCGAAGGTCGTTGCCGGCGACGGGCCCGAGGCGCTGTCCCTGATGAAGGCGTTCTATGGTGCGGCGGTATCGACGGTCGTGCCTGTTTCCTCGAATGCGACGGCCGAGGCGGTGAAGCTCACCGAAAACATCTTCCGTTCGGTCAATATCGCCCTGGTCAACGAATTGAAGACCGTGTATGCGGCGATGGGCATCGATGTCTGGGAAGTGATCGAGGCGGCCAAGACCAAGCCCTTCGGCTACATGCCCTTCTACCCCGGCCCCGGTCTCGGCGGCCATTGCATCCCGATCGACCCATTCTATCTCACCTGGAAATCGCGCGAATACGAGCTGCCGACCCGCTTCATCGAGCTTGCCGGCGAGATCAATTCGGCGATGCCGCGTTATGTCGTCGGCAAGCTCGCCGAAGCGCTCGACATCCGCGCCGGCAAGGCGCTGAGCCGCAGCCGGGTGCTGGTACTCGGGCTCGCCTACAAGAAGAACGTCGCCGATATAAGAGAAAGCCCGTCGCTGCGGCTGATCGAGATCATCGAAGAACGCGGCGGACGGGCCGACTATCACGACCCCTTCGTCGCCGAGATCCCGCCGACGCGCGAATACCAGGCGCTGAAGGGCCGCCGGTCGGTGGCGCTGATGCCGGACGCTGTCGCCGACTACGATGCGGTGCTGGTGGCGACCGACCATGACAGCGTGGATTATGCGGCGATCGCGAAAAGCGCGGCGCTGATCATCGACACCCGCAATGTCTTCAACCGGCTCGGCCTTTCGGCCGATCACGTCATCAAGGCGTGACGGCAACGCCGGAGAGCTCCTTGCCGGTCATCCGGCTGGCGGCCACCGCATAACCCCCGGACGCGCCATCGATGAAATGCATATGGTCGCGCGAAATCGGCGTCGGCACGAAGCAGGTCATCAGCGCCGAAGCCTGCCGATGCAGGCCATAGCGGGCGATGCCCTTTGCCTGCGCCGCTTCCAGCAGCGTCTCGATGCGTTTCAGGTGCTCGGCATCGACATCGACCGTCATCTTCAGCCCGTCGTCGAATTTGCGGAAATCGGAATTGCCGGCGACGTCGCCCTTGTAGCGGCGGGCATCGAAGCGGCCGAGCGGGATGTCGAGCTTGTAGCAGAGAACGGTGATGGCGAGCTGAAGGAAGATGATCAGCTTCTGCCGAAGACGTTTGCCGGCCGGCGCCGTGGCCCTGGCCTCGCGATTGATTCCCTTTAGCGAGAAGGCGAATTTCGGGCCGCCGGCCGGCACCGGGTGGCTGCCGCGGTTCTGCTCGGCGGTGATGGCGACGATGCCGTTGACGAGGTCGCGGAATTCTTCGCCCGGCCGGCCTTCGCCGGGCACGGCGATGATTGAGACGATCTCGCCATTCTCGGCCTCGATGGGGCTCCAGCGGCAGGAGAGGCCGGTGAGATCGGGCCGCGTGCCCGAGGCGGCGCGCTCGACGCCGTAACGGCCCTGCTTCATCTGCCGTTCCGCCCAGCTGGTGCCGCCGCCCCAGAACATCGCATAGGTGACATAAGGGCTTGCCGAATAACGCGCGACACGCACGTCGAGACCCTCTGCGCGGGTATCGGCAACCGGCACGATGGCGATGCGCAGCATCAGACCGAGATCCTCCTCGACCCAGACCTGCACGGCGGCAAGCGCATCGCGCGCCGCCTTTTCCAGCGAACCCGGAAGCGCGATCAGCGCCCCGTCGCCGCCGAAGACGAAGGGATAGTCGCCCTTGCCGACGGCGTTCAACACCGCCGAAATGACGCTGGCGCCCGCCATGTTGACGTCCTTGTACCGGCCGCCGGCGATCGCCTGGGTCGAGCCGACAATATCGGCAAGCGCCAGCACCCAGCCATCGGGCAGCGGCCGGTAGTTGGCGGCATCGGTCACGCCCTCGAAGGCGCTGAAGAGCGGCACGGCGGCAAAGAAGTCTTCGTCGGTCACGGTTTCCATGTCATCGACCTTAGCACAGACCCATATTGCCACTGCAACGCCAATTCCCATTTACGGCAATCGACTTGGCAAGGTTTCAGTGTTAGCACGCGCTCACGATTTTCATGACGGATACGGATTTAGATGAGCCGCCTCGACAGCTTCATTCGCCGGTTGACGGCCCAGCGCGATATTTTGAACGCGATCACCGATCTCGTTGCAGAAATCGACGGCCCGGTGCTGGAATTCGGCCTCGGCAACGGCCGCACCTATGATCATCTGCGCGAGAATTTTCCCGGCCGCCGCATCATCGCCTTCGACTGGGAAGTCCGCTCCTATTCGGCCTCGACCCCGGAGCCGCAAGATATGGTGACCGGCAATATCCGCGACTCCGGCCAGGCCTTCCTCGGCATCGGCGCAGCGCTCGCCCATGCCGATATCGGCACCGGCCATGACGAGATCGACGCGGTGACGCTGACCTGGCTGCCGCAACTGATCGCCGGCGTGCTCGCTCATAACGGCGTCGCCGTCAGCGGCCTGCCGCTGGAGCATCCCGAGCTTGTGGCGCTGCCGCTGCCGGAGGGGATCAAAGAAGGGCGGTATTTTCTCTATCGCAGGACGTAAGCGATTGGGCGGGGACCGCGGCATCGGCCGCTGTCGCGATTTGCAGTGGCAGTTATTCCTCTTTGGAGGATTTAATCCCTCACGAGGCGCAGGAATAAGCCGCTGCCGAGCGGGCTTCCAGTTTTGCCTCGAACTCGTCAGCGATTTGCTTGAGAGTCACACTGCCCAGCCGCCTCAGCAGCAGCGCCTCGGCCTCCTGCATCGCATCTGCCAGCGCGCTATTGACGGCCTGCTCCACCAGACATTGCGGCTGGTCGCCGGCGGGGCCGATGGCGAAGAGGTGAGGCTCGCCAAGGGCGTTGTAGACGTCGAGCAGGGTGATCTCAGACAAGGGACGCGCCAAGGTCCAGCCGCCGCCGTGGCCCTTTTCGGAGCTGACATAACCCCGTTCGCGAAGGCCGGCCATGGTGCGGCGGACGACGACGGGATTGGTGTTCAACATCTTTGATATCATTTCGGAGGTCGCCGAATGCTCGTGCCGATCCATGTGGATCAGCACGTGCAGCATGCGGGAAAGGCGGCTGTCGTTGCGCATTGTTCCATCCTGTCGAGCGGGTAATTATCGCAGGCCATCTGTAACAACACAAGTGACATGACGCTTGACTGGGTTATTTCATGTAACTTATGTTGATTCATGAAAATGAAACACCGGAGGAGTGACAGCATGTCTTACGAAGTCATCGTCATCGGCGGCAATTTTGCCGGCCTGTCGGCTGCCATGCAGCTTGCCCGGGCGCGGCGGCGGGTTCTGCTCGTCGATGCGGGCATGCCGCGAAACCGATTTTCGCAGGCCGCGCACGGTTTTCTCGGTCAGGACGGCCGGGCACCGGCGGCGATCATGGAGGAGGGGAAGAGACAGCTTTCGCTTTATCCGAACATCACGTTGCGCGACGGCAGGGTCGTCCACGCGCAGAAGCAGGATGACCAATTTATCGTCGGCATCGAAGGCGGCGGCGAAGAACTCGCTGACCGACTCATTCTCGCAACCGGCGTCCGCGACACGCTGCCTGAGATTGCCGGCCTCGGAGACCGCTGGGGGCGCTCGGTGCTGCACTGCCCCTATTGCCATGGTTATGAAGTGAGTGGCGGCGAGCTTGGCGTCCTTGCAAACCATCCCCACTCGGCGCATTCGGCCGTGATGATCCCTGACTGGGGCGCGACCACCTTTTTCACCCAGGCGCGGTTCGAGCCTGACGAAGAGCAGCTCGCGAAGCTGCGCGCCCGCGGCGTCCGCATAGAACGCAGCCCGATCGTCGAATTGCTGGGTGATAGTCCGAAACTCGAGGCAGTGCGCCTCGCCGATGGCCGCATCGCGCCGCTCGACGCCATCTTCGTCGCGCCGAAAACGGCGATGGCAAGCCCCATTGCCGAACAAATCGGCTGCGCCTTCGACGACGGTATGTTCGGTCCGGTCATCCGCACCGGCGAAAACAAGGAGACCAGCGTCAAGGGCGTCTTCGCCGCCGGCGATGCCGCAAGCTCCATGCACAGCGGCACGCTTGCCTCGGCCGCGGGGGTGCTCGCCGGCGTGCATTGCCATCAGTCGCTGGTGATGCAGCCTGCCGGATAGGCGCCAAGATGTTGAGCAGAGGCTTCACGAGGGTGATGGGGCGTTTGCGAAAACGAATATCGCCAGTTTTCGCGATCAGACATTTAGCCGTCACTCTCCCCAATCAATTCCCATATATCCACCTTCTCCGCCCGGCCCTTCACCTGCGCCAGGCCGAGCGACCGAAACACGAAACGGTCGCCGACGGCGTTATGGATGGCGGCGCTGACCAGGATCGACGTACCGAATTCCTTGTTCAATCCCTCCAGGCGCGAGGCGACATTGATCGTATCGCCCATGGCCGTGTATTGCTGGCGCGAAATCGCCCCGAAACTGCCGACGACGGCCGGGCCTGTGTGCAGGCCAAATCGCGTGATGAGGACAGGACGGCCGTTCACTCTGTTCTCCTCGTTAAGGCCGTCGATTGCCGCCTTCATCGCGAGCGCGCAGCGGCAGCCGTTTTCGGCATGTTCGGCATCCGCAACGGGGGCGTTCCACATGACGAAAATGGAATCGCCGAGATATTGCACGACCGTCCCGCCGTGGCGCTCGGCAATGATGTTCAGCAGCTCGAAATAGGCCGATAGCGTATCGACGACGTTTTCCGGAGAATTGAGCTCGGATATGGTGGTGAAGTCCCTGATATCGGTGAACAGCACGGTCACATCCTGCCGTTTGGCTTTGACGACCGCTCGCCCCTCGGGGCTGATGATGCGCCGAACCACTTCACGCGGAACGTAGAGGGCAAACTGGCTGATGGCATGCCGGCTTGCCGAGAGCGCGCCGGCCAGCGAATTGATCTCCGTTATCCAGGAATGCGAGACGGGCGTCTCGCCGAGATCGAGATCGCCGATCCGCCGCGCCTCGTCGGCGAGCCGATAGAGAGAGCGGCTGACCATGCGGGAAAGCACCACCGATGCGCCGACTCCGGCGATCAACAGAGCGCCAGCAATCAGGAGATTGCGCACGAGCAGCCGATGGGCTTCCTCCACGAGGTCTGCGAGCGGCGCGACGATCACGGCCGTGCTGTCCTTAAACAGGCCTGAGACACTGACAGGGGCGATTTGCGCCAGGTGGCTTTCGCCGTCGATATCGAGCCGCGCCAAGCCGCCGCTTGCGAAGGCGGGATCTCGCCTGAGCCTGGCCACGGCTTCCAGGCTCGTGTCGAAACTGTTTGCCGTCGCGGCGAAGGCGCCTGATGTTCTCGCCCATAATCCGATGACCCTGCTCATGATCTGGGCGTCGGAATGGGCGACGAGGTTGCCGCCGCCATCGATGATGTAGGCTCGCGCATGCGGAGAAATCCCCTGCGCATTCAGCAGGCGGCCGATCGTCTGCAGGTGAATGTTGATGCCGACGACCACCCGGCCATCATCCTTCATCGGCGCCGCGATCGTCAGCGTCGGTATATTGAGCGTTCCGGTCACATAAGGCCCGACGGAAACCGGCACACCGTCCTGGACGACGGATTGGTACCAGGGCCGTTGCCGCGGATCGAAGGATAGGTAGTCGATGTCCCGCTCGCCGATCGGTCTTGCCTGGCTATCGAGAAAGCGAAGCGTCGATATAATATTCGCGCCTTGTCTCTCCGCGATCGTTCTGATCGCGAAAGCCGTGCCATCGGGCACCGCCAGCGCCTGACGCACATCCTTTCTGGCGGTGTTAATGACCTGCAGATAAGAACCATCGGGATAGCCGGTGTAAACGCTCGTCGCCTCGGGGACGTTTCGCAACACCTCGAGAAAGACTTCCTGCTTTGCCATAATATCCTGAGACGGCGGGGAAGTGAGCTGGGGCAGGGTCGATACCAGCGCCACCGCCTCGGTGCCGCCGTGAAGCGCAGCTTTGTATCCCTCGATAAGCCGTAAGCTCATCTCGCGCATCTGCTGCGCGCCGGCGTTCACCGCAGCAGCGCTTCCCTGCCGGAATGCCAACCAGATGATTGGCATCGACGTGCAAAGCAGCGACGCGACGACCAGGACGCCGAGATGCACTCTGAGCGGTTTGGACCAGCGCACGAGATTCCCCTCGAAATGCGGATACGTCTCAGCGCACCTATCGTCCCGATGCTCGTCCAGCTGTGCGAATGAGCGTTCCGAACGAAGTCAGCTAACTGCTTTTTTCGAGCTTGCACAAGGCGTTCAATACTCCTGCCGTCACGGTTAGCTTGACTGCGTCTTTGACTCACTACGTGAAACATGCATTTTTCTTGCAATCTTTACGTTTGAATTATAGCGCTTCCATCGGAGTACTATAAAGGTAAGCCAGTGTCGGATCTTGCGACGCTTGGACAAGTGGGAAACTGGGGAATTCAAATGGGATTTACTGAAGCTGTTCGGACAGTCTTGAAGCAAAAATACGCGACCTTTTCCGGCAGGGCGTCCAGGTCGGAATATTGGTGGTTCATGCTATTCTGCGTGCTGGCGCTGTTCCCACTTGCAATACTGGCCATTGTGCTCGCCTACGCCACCAGTGGTGGTGGCGCCCCATCGCCGGCTCATTATACCGTGGTCATCTGGTTGTTGTTCACAATCGCAGTTTTTTTGCCGTCCATATCCCTACAGATCCGCCGCTTCCATGATCGCAATATTTCCGGTTGGTGGTATCTCGCGCTGTTCATCCTGAGCTTTATTCCCTATGCCGCTTTCGTCACATTCCCGGTAACGATTGTCATCTCCCTGCTTCCGGGCACGGAAGGTCCGAACAAGTTCGGTCCGGATCCGCTGCGTCCCGAGGCGCAAGCAGAGGTCTTTGCCTAGAGCATTGGTTTGCAATGATGCCGCACCCGAAGATGCGAGGGGCAGGCTTCAGTCACGGCAGCATGTCGATTGAGGCGGCGATCCGAGGCGAGGGCGTGGCGCTCGGCCGCAGCGCGCTGGTCGCGAAGACCTGATCGCCGGCCGCCTTGTGGCGCTCTTTCCGCGAACGAAGATGGAGGTGGAATGGGGATACGACCTTGTCTACCGCATCGGCAATCAAGACGACCCGAAGGTGCGGGCCTTGCGGAACTGGATCGCCGACGAGGTGCGTGACTTCACCGCCGCCAATTTTTGGATTGACCCGCTGTTGCCATGAAGCTGCCGGCTGTGCACAATGCCAGGCTCGCTGCGAACGGCCGGGGTGGGGCGTCCTGGTTCGGCTAATAAAAAGCGTGCCGTGCGGCCCCTCATCCGACCCTTCGGGCCACCTTCTCCCCGCTGGGGAGAAGAGAGAACAAGGCGCACCGACACTGCCCAAACGAACTCTCCTGCGTAAAGGCACTCCATTCAATGGTGTCGATGACGGAGCCGCATTCTCCCTCTTCTCCCCAGCGGGGACTGTTGCATAACCGGCGTTGCAGCTTGGGTCAGGCGATTGCCGTCATCTGTGCTTGCCCCGCTTCGGTGTGTGGCGGGGTGATGGTGGCTGAATTTGATGATTTGGCAGGCAGCTGGACGGAGTCCGCCCCTT
>NZ_PSOW01000023.1:0-84782 GCF_003013335.1 Rhizobium sp. H4 | reverse complement strand
CACATATAATTCTGTTCACGGTAACCTGCCTTGTGCGTGCGATTGGAGCCAAGCGACTATTCGGTCGTACGTGACGATGACGAAGATCCCAGGCTCATCCACGGTTGTAACCGGAGGGGGGACGGGCTACTTCGTCAAGCCTCTGGCCGGGTGGCCACCCGGCCAGAGGCTCAATCGCTTCCGTCGCACGAAATTACTAACGTGCAGATACAAGGGAGGAGAGGGAAGTGCTTCCGCCCTCTTCTCTCAGAGGGAAGGGGTAAGCAGTTTATCCTTCCATTGCCATGCTTTTAGCAAAACAGCTGACCAGAGCGCCAAATCAAAAAATCGTCGTCCAGCCCTCGTTGGCGGTCTCGCTCTTGCCGTAGCCGACCCGGTCGGCCACCGCTCCGTCGGTGTTGCGCAGGATGATATCGCCGCCGCGGTTGGCGAGCTGCGGGCCGCCGGCTGCGGCGTCGATCGCGATGGTGCGGATCTCGCCCGCCGCAAGCGTTCCCGACAGCGTCTGCGTCCGGCCGTTTTCGTCCTCCAGCTTCCAGCCGTCGAGCGATACCGACATGTCGGAGCGGTTGATCAGCGTCACCGTTTCGGCCTCGGTGCCGCCTTCGCCATTCACCGGGTTGATCAAGGCGGCGATGATGCGCAGCGACGAGGCGACGACCGGCTGCGGCCGGCGCGTGCCTTCGCCGCGGCCCTGGCCACCACGGTTTTCGAAGACGGGATTGCCGGACTCAGCATCGGTGTTCCAGTTCTGCGACTGGAAGCAGAGGAAGATTGCCGCCCATTCGTCGGTATCGGTGAAATGGACGAGCAGCGCCCCGTCCTGGTTCGGACCGTTGGTGGCCTTGAAGCTGCCGCCGTCACCCTGGTTCATGTGGATGTCGTGGATGCCGTTGCCCGGCTCGAAATCGAAATATTGATCGGGCTTGCCGTGCTCCGGCCCCCATGCTTCGCCGAAGGCATAGAAATGGATGTCGGGATCGGCGATGCCTTCCTCGACGATCGGCTCGATGAATTCCCTCAGATCGTTCTTCGGGCCGGAGAGCTGGAAGGGCGCGACATCCATATCCTCGCGCTCGATCAGGCCACCGCGGACATAGTCGATCGCAAGCTCCGGATGGTCTTTGCGAATGTCGGTCAGGCCCATCGGCAGGGCTTCGAGCGCCTCCGTCAGCGTCGGATGCTTGAAATCGACGATATTGGCGTAGAGCAGGTCGTGCGGCGACATCTTAGAGCGGACGTTGAGCGCGATGCGATAGCTGACGCCGTCCGCCTCGATGCGGATCTCGATATGTGGATCGTTGTCGTCATCGAGAGCGAGCGCGCTCGCCGTACCCTTCAGGACCTTGTAATTCTTCAGCATGAGAACCTCGCTGCGGTGGCGGGATCTCATGCTAGCACTGATAAAGTGCATCTTTTGTGACGCGTACCCTCCGCCGTGCAATGTCTCAGCCGCTATTGCTAGAGCATGATGCCGAAAAGTGTGAGCGGTTTTCGGACGACATCATGCTCTCACTCTTTAATTTAGATGCGAGCCGAAGAGTTCGAGATCGGCTTCGCTCAACCGGTCGCTTGCCGTGTTCAACTGGTGCCAATAGGGATAGAGGATCGGCGGCAGGCTGACGGCGTCAAGGCGCTTGCGCTCGTCATCGGTGAGCTTCAGCTCGGCGGCGGCGATATTGTCGCGGAACTGGGCCTCGGTGCGCCCGCCGATGATGACCGAGGTCACCGCCTTGCGGCCGATCAGCCAGGCAAGCGCCACTTGCGCGGCCGAGACGCCGCGCTCGTCACCAATCGCGACCAGCGTCTCGACGATGTTCCAGAGACGGTTTTCATCGCGGATCGGCGGCTCGGTCCAGCCGGCGAACTGGCGGGTCCCCTCGGGGGCAGCCTGGTTGCGGCGGTGCTTGCCGGAAAGCAGGCCGCCGGCCAGCGGGCTCCAGACCAAGACGCCGAGGCCCTGGTCGATCGAGATCGGCAGCAGCTCGTATTCGGCGTCGCGGGATTCGAGCGTATAGTGGATCTGCTGGCTGACGAAGCGCTGATAGCTGTGCTCTTTGGCGATGCCCAGCGCCTTCATGATGTGCCAGCCGGAATAGTTCGAGCAGCCGACATAACGCACCTTGCCTTGCTTGATGAGGGTGTCGAGCGCTTCCATCGTCTCTTCGAGCGGCGTCTGGCCGTCCCATTCATGCACCTGGTAGAGATCGATGACATCGGTCTTCAGGCGCTTCAGGCTCGCCTCGCATTCGCGGATCAGATGGTAGCGCGAGAGGCCGCGATCGTTCGGGCCGTCGCCCATGCCGAAGCGGGCCTTGGTGGCGAGCAACACGCCCTGCGGCCGCTTGCCGGCGAGCGCCTCGCCGATGATGTTTTCGCATTCGCCTGACGAATAGACGTTGGCGGTGTCGATCAGATTGATGCCGGCATCAATACACATATCGATCATCTTTTTCGCCTCGGAGGCGCCGAGATCGCCAACCATCTTCGCCCAGCCGACGCCGCCGAAGGTCATCGTGCCCATGGTCAATGTCGAAATTTTTAGGCCGGAGCGGCCGAGCAGACGATATTCCATTGAAATTCCTCCTTCATCAAAACAGGATTGACGTACCTCAGCATGGCCGAATGGCAATGGCGGCGCGTTCACGCCTGCGTGAGGCTCAGGCAAGATAGCGGGTGCCGGCATCTTCGCGCCGGGTTGCGGCCATGGCCGATCGCAGGGGCGGCAGCTGACGGATCGTACAACATGCCAACGGCTTGTCGAAGAAAATCGTTCGCCAGTGACGCAGTGTGCCTGCCAGGGTCAGGCCTCGTCCTTATCCCTGTTGTGAATGGTGTCGCGGATCGAAGCTACCGTGTCCCGAATCTTGCCGACGGTCACGGCATCGAGGCCGACGGCTTTGCCGATGCAGTCGTACACGTGGGTGGCGCGGCTTTTCAGGGCCTGTCCCTCTCTCGTCAGGCGCAAGAGCACCTGGCGTTCGTCGGCAGGATTTCGGTTGCGGGTGACGAGACCGACATTTTCCAGCCGCTTCAGCAGCGGGGTGAGGGTGCTGGAATCGAGGAAAAGCGTCTCGCCGAGATCCTTCACCGTGCGGTCGTCACGCGCCCACAAGGTGGTCATGACGAGGAACTGCGGATAGGTTAGATCCAATTCGTCGAGCAGCGGGCGGTAAAGCTGGTTGAAGGCGTGGCCGGCTGAATAGATCGAAAAGCAAAGCATTTCATCGATCTTGGGCACGTCGGCGAGATCATTCGATGTGGTGTTTTTCATCACGCTCTCCTCTGATTTCAATATAATTTGTGCGCGATCTGTTTGCAAGCTATTGACGCGGTGGAACGGATGATCTAAATAAATCGTGTACAAAGAAATCGCTTACAAATAAAATAACGAACTTAAGAGCCGAAAAGCACGGCAACCCCGCTTCGGCTCCTGTGACTTCCAACCGACGAAAGGAAATGACCAATGTTCAAGTTTGCTGCTGCCGTCGCCCTGGCGGGCGCTCTCTTCTCCGGTGCTGCCGTTGCTCAGCCGGCCAAGCCAACCGTCGTTCTCGTCCATGGCGCCTTTGCCGATTCGTCCAGCTGGAACGGTGTCGTCGAAATCTTGCGCAAGGACGGCTTCCCGGTCGTGGCGGCCGCCAATCCGCTGCGCAGCGTTGCCAATGATGCTGCCTATGTCTCCGACGTCGTCGACAGCATCGCCGGCCCCGTGGTTCTCGTCGGCCATTCCTATGGCGGCCAGGTCATTTCGACCGCGGCCAACGGCCACGACAACGTCAAGTCGCTGGTCTATGTCGCGGCCTTCGCGCCGGAGGCCGGGGAATCAGTTGCCGATCTCGCCGGCAAGTTTCCGGGCGGCACGCTGAGCGGGGCGCTGGCGGCGCCGGTGAAACTCAGCGGCGGCGGTGTCGATCTCTATATCGACCAGGCGAAGTTCCATGATCAGTTCGCCAGCGACGTGCCGGCCGAACAAGCGGCCCTGATGGCGGCTGGCCAACGCCCGGTCACCGAGACCGCGCTGACTGACAAATCCGGTGAGCCGGCCTGGAAGAAGCTGCCGTCGTGGTTCGTCTACGGCACCGGCGACAAGAATATCCCGGCTGCAGCCCTTGGCTTCATGGCCGAGCGGGCAGGGTCCAAGCGAACCGTCGTCGTCGATGGCGCCTCCCACGTCGTGATGGTGTCGCAACCGCAGAAGGTGGCAGAACTCATCGAGGAAGCGGCGAAGTAGAGTTCGTTCAAAGGGCCATGGCGCGCAAGCGCCGTGGCCTTGCTGCACCGGCGGCAAGGCGGCGATTTTTGACCTGCGATGGCCTGTCACATCTCTGTCAACGACCCCTAATAAGGGAGGGGTGACGCAATTCCGAGGACCCCTCCCTATGAAAACAATCGTTTCCGCCGCAGCCCTTCTCGCCGCGAGCCTCTTTGCCATTCCGGCTTCGGCCGCAAACCTCGTTCTCTACACCAGCCAGCCGAACGAAGACGCGCAGGCGACGGTCGATGGCTTCATGGCCGCCAATCCCGATATCAAGGTCGACTGGGTGCGCGACGGCACGCCGAAGATCATCGCCAAGCTGCAGGCCGAGATTCAGGCCGGCAACCCGGTCGCCGACCTTCTCCTGATCGCCGACATGGTGACGCTGGAGCGCCTGAAGGAAGAGGGCAAGCTGCTCGCCTACAAGTCGCCGGAAGCCGCCCAATACGACGCCACGCTTTATGACGCCGACGGCTACTATTACTCGACCAAGCTGATCACCACGGGCATCATGTACAACACCTCGGCCGGCATGAAGCCGGCGAGCTGGAAGGATCTGACCAAGCCGGAAGCCAAGGGTCTCGTCACCATGCCGAGCCCGCTTGCTTCGGGTGCGGCCCTCATCCATGCCCAGACGCTTGCCGCCGTTCCCGGCCTCGGCTGGGACTTCTACAAGTCGCTTCAGGCGAACGGCGCGATCGCCGCCGGCGGCAATGGCGCCGTCCTGAAGTCGGTCGCCTCGGGCGAGAAGGCTTACGGCGTGGTCGTCGACTACCTGCCGATCCGCGAGAAGGCCAAGGGTGCTCCGGTCGAATTCGTCTTCCCGAGCGAAGGCGTTTCTGCCGTCACCGAGCCGGTCGGCATCCTCGCCAGCAGCAAGAATGCCGAGGCCGCCAAGAAGTTCGTTGATTACCTGCTCTCCGAAAAGGGCCAGGAAGGCTTCCTCAAGCTCGGCTACATCCCGGCACGCAACGGCATGAAGGTGCCGGAAGGCTTCCCGGCGCGCGAGACCATCAAGGTCCTGCCGGTCAATGCCGCAGAAGCCCTGAAGAATACCGATCAGGATCTGAAGACCTTCTCGGGCATCTACGGCTCGAACTGATCTCTTCATGCCAGGCTATGTCAGAGCAGGAAACAGCCAGCCCGCCTGGCTGTTTCCCTTTATCGTCATTACCGTGCTCATCCTTAGCGTGCTGCCGCTCGCCCGCCTTGCCATAGCAGGGATCGCGGGCTTCGCCAGCGGCGGTGTCACCGATGTGCTCGCCGACCCGGCGCTCTGGCAGGCCACCTATTACACCGTCGTCACCTCCGTTCTCGGCACGATCCTCTCACTTCTCATCGGCTGCCTTTTCGCCTTCCTGCTGACGCTGACCGACATCCGCTGCAAAGGGCTGCTCAGCTTCTTCTTCGTGCTTCCGATGATGATCCCGCCGCAGGTGACGGCCCTTGCCTGGGTGCAGATGTCGGGGCCGTCGAGCCCGCTGCTGAAGGCGCTCGCCATCGCTCCGCCGCTCGGCTCGCCGCAGCCGCTCTATTCGGTCGGCGGCATCGCGCTGCTCTATGGCATGCAGCATGCGCCGCTCGTCTATCTCGCGCTGAGGGCCGGGCTGATGACACTGCCGCGCGATGGCGTCGAGGCCGCACGGCTTTCCGGCGCCTCCAGTTTTCGGGTCTTCTGTGACATCATCCTGCCGCTGTCGCTGCCCGGCATCATCGCAGGCGCAGCCATCTCATTCGTCTCCTGCACCGGCAATTTCGGCATCCCCGCCATTCTCGGCATTCCCGCCTCAATCTTCACGCTGCCGACACTGATCTTCACCAAGTTTTCCGCCTTCACCAGCCGTACCTTCGGCGATGTCGCCGTGCTCTCGGCAATTATCGCGATGATTTCGGTCGCCGGGCTGATGATCCAGGACCGGGCGCTCAGAGGCCGCGATTACCGCGTCATCGGCCTATCCGGGGCGAGTGCGGCCTTCGAGCTCGGCGCCTGGCGGTTCGCCTTCACGCCGCTCCTCTGGGCGATCCTGTTCTTCATGCTCGCCGCACCCTTCTTCGCGCTCGTCGCCGGCGCGCTGGTTCCCGCCTACGGCGTGCCGCTCACCTTCAAGACCATGTCGCTGCATGCCTTTGAGGAGATCCTGTTCCGGCAGGCGGTGACGCGCACGGCTTTCGTCAACTCGATCTCGCTTGCCGGCGCCACTGCCGTTTGTCTCCTGGTGGTGACCGTGCTTGCGGCCTATATGCTGACGCGGCGCAAGGATGCGACGTCCTGCATCATCGCCAGCCTGATCGAGATACCCTATTCCCTGCCCGGCATCGTCATGGCGGTCGCCTTCATCCTGGTCTTCGCGGCACCGATCCCGTTCCTCCACATTTCGCTCTACGGCACGATCTGGATCATTCTCATCGCCTATTTCTCCTCCTTCTTCGCCGTCAGCCTGAAACCCGTGGTCAGCGCCTTCCACCAGCTCGATCCGGCGCTGGAAGAGGCAGCGCGTCTTTCCGGCGCCGGCTTCTTTCGAAGGCTTTCCGATATCATCGTGCCGCTGATTGCGCCCGCCGCCGGCGCTTCCGTCATCCTCGTCTTCCTGATCGCCTGCAACGAGCTGACGATCTCCGCGCTGCTCTGGTCGGCCGGCACCCAGACGCTCGGCGTCGCCATCTACAATCTCGACGACAGCGGCAGCTCAGACCTTGCCTCGGCGCTCTCGGTGCTCGTCGTCCTGATGGTCGTCGTCATGATGCTGCTATTGGAACTCCTGGCCAAACACCTGCCAACAGGAGTGGTCCCATGGCGAAACTGATCCTCAACCGGGTAGCCAAGGATTTCGGCACCGGCCGCGCGGCCGTCAGCGATTTTTCGCTCGATGTGCGCGAGGGCGGCTTCCTGGCGCTGCTCGGGCCTTCCGGCAGCGGCAAAACGACGGTGCTGCGCATGATCGCCGGTTTCGAGACGCCTTCCGACGGCTCGATCCATCTCGGCGAGCGGCTGCTTGCCGATGCCGCCCAGTCGCTGCCGCCCGAGAAGCGCAACATGGCGATGGTCTTCCAGTCCTATGCACTCTGGCCGCATATGAGCGTCGCCGACAATGTCGGCTATCCCCTGAAGGTGCGCGGCGTCTTCGGCGAGGCATACCGGACCAAGGTCGGCGAGGCGCTTTCCACCGTCAGGCTTGCCGATTATGCCGCCCGGCGGCCGGCCGATCTCTCCGGCGGCCAGCGCCAGCGCGTGGCGCTCGCCCGCTGCCTGGTGACATCGCCCGATGTCGTGCTGCTCGACGAGCCGCTCGCCAATCTCGACCGGCACCTGAAGCAGGAGATGGAAGAGATCTTCCGCGAATTTCACCAGCGCTCGGGTGCGACGATGATCTACGTGACCCACGACCAGAGCGAGGCGATGGCGCTGGCGACCGATGTTGCGGTCATGTCGGAAGGGCGGCTGCTGCAGGTGGCGCCGCCGGCCGAGATCTATGCCCGCCCGGAGGGCCGCATCGTCGGCAGCCTGATCGGACGCGGCGCGATCCTGAAGCTGCCTGTCATGGGCGGTGAACGCCATCTGGAATGGGACGAGCTGCAGGACGCGCTCCAGGCGGCCAACACCAATGGCGCCGATATTCTCGTGCGGCCGGAAGATGTGATCATCGGCGGCGAGGGGGCTCCGGCAACCGTCGAATCCGTGCTGTTCGAGGGCGAGCGTTACGCCGTGAAGCTCACCCTCGGCAACGGCCAGACGCTGCGCGCCTACAGCCGCGTGGTCGTCGATGCCGGCGAGGCGGTGCGCGCCGTCATCCGCGCGGGCTGGCGGCTTTGATGGACACCGGCAATCGCATTTCGGCTCAAAGAGGCCGGTTGTCCGCATCTTTCTTGGGTCCGCCACCTTTCCCTATGGCAATTGCCGGTTAAGGTACTGCCCGCAACCGGACTCCCGCCATGTCGCTTCGTCTCGCCACCTTCAACGTTGAAAACCTGCTGACCCGTTTCGATTTCACCGGCTTCCGCAACCAGCTGCGCCAGGATCGTGTCATCAAGCTTTTCGAGGTCAACAGCGAGGGCGTCTACCAGCAGCTTGAGCAGGCGCGGGTGATCGCCGCCACCGATGACACAAGGCAGATGACGGCGCTGGCGATCGCCGATGCGGATGCCGATATTCTTTGCCTGCAGGAAATCGACAATATGGCGGCGCTGCAGGCTTTCGAATACGGCTATCTCTTCCGCATGGTCGGAAACGGCTATCGCCAGAAATTCCTGGTCGAGGGCAATGACAGCCGCGGCATCGATGTCGCCGTCTTGATGCGCGAGGAAACGCGGGACGGCCAGAGGATCGAGCTCAAGGACATCAGAAGCCATGCGATGACGACCTATCGCGACTTCGATCTCTTCGATGAGAACCTGGCGCTCACCAACCGCATCGACGACAAGATCTTCAAGCGCGATTGCCTGGAGCTCGATCTTCTGATCGGCGGCCGGCCGTTCTCGCTCTATGTCGTGCATTTCAAGTCGATGGGCAATCCGCGCGACGGGTTGGACGGACGGCAATCGACACTGCCGGTCCGTCGCGCCGAGGCGCGCGCCGTGCGCCGCATCATCGAGGACAGGTTCGGCGTCGGCCGCACAGCCAAGAAGAGCTTCGCGATTTGCGGTGATATGAACGACTATCAGGAGCGCGTCGACGTCATCGGCCGGCGCGGCGCCGGTTACCGTTTCGAGCATCAACTAGAGGCCGAAAGCGCGCTCGACGTTTTCAGTCGTGACGGCTTTGCCGAAAATGTGGTGGCCCGTCGCCAGCCGCTTGACCGCTGGACGCTTTATCACGCGCGCGGGCCGCAGGAGCAGCATCTTTGCCAGCTCGATTATATCTGGCTTTCCCCCGCACTTGCCGCCCATAATAGCGGCCGTCTGCCCGAAATCATCCGCAACGGCCAGCCCCACCGCACCGTCTTTCCGCCCGGCCAGGAGGTGGAGCGTTATCCGCGTACCGGCTGGGACCGGCCGAAAGCCTCCGATCACTGCCCCGTCGTCATGACACTGGATCTCCCATGAAAACCAATTTGAACATGAAGTTTCCAACCAGCGATATTTCCGACGATTTGGTGGACTGGCCTCCGGAAGCGACCGTTTTCCCGATCGCCGGCGTCGACCTGCGCGTGCTGCCCGGCACCCATCCCTTCGTCACCGCCGAGGAAGCGGCGATCCGGGAAAACTGGGCGAAGGAAACCGCCGCCAACCCGGCGCTGTTCGACGGCCGCCTGGTGTTCCAACAGCGGCTGTCGTTCAGCGAAGAGGGGATTGCGGGCGAGGGCTATGTCACTCCATTTTCCGCCTTCATGTGGTGGCGCCGGCAACCGCAGCGCCAGGGCGGCCTGCACATCTTCGCCTATCCGGTGCTCGAAAGCTCGGACGGCGCGCTCGTGGCGATCCGCATGGGCGCGCATACCGCCAATCCCGGCCAGGTCTATTTCGCGGCCGGCTCGCTGGAACCGGAGGATATCGTCGACGGGCGTTGCGACATCGAGGCAAATATGCGCCGCGAAGTTCACGAGGAGACCGGACTGGACCTGGCCGACGCGGTCGCGGGGGAAGGGCTGTTTGCCAGCCATGCCAGGCGCACTGTGACGCTGCTCAGGCTCTTCCGCTTCGACCTGACGGCGGACGAGATGGTGGAGCGGATTGAGGCCCACATGCTGGTCGCCGAGGACAAGGAAATCGCAGGTGCGGCGGCGATCCGTTCGGCCGATCCCGCCGCCCATCCCTACAACGTCGCCATGCTGCCCGTCATCGACTGGTATTTCGGAAAGGGTAACCGGCGCTAGCGCCTTGCACTCGACCGCTTGGTCGGGCAGGTTGGCGGCGCGATGACGATTCAGGGAGGCCGATGTGGCGCGAAGCTACAGCGTCTATGACGTGTTCACCGATCGAAAACTTGCCGGTAATCCGCTGGCGGTGGTCTTCGATGGAGACGATCTCAGCGACGAGGCGATGCAGGCGATCACCCGGGAGATCAATCTCTCCGAGACGGTTTTCGTGCAGCCTTCGACCAATCCCGCCTATGCGGCGAAGCTCCGGATCTTTACGCCTGGCCGCGAACTGCCCTTTGCCGGCCATCCGACGGTCGGCACGGCGATCGCGCTGGCCGAACGGGCTCATGGCGCAGCGGCGGTCGATCTCGTTACGGTGCTCGAGGAAAATGTCGGGCCGGTGCGTTGCGCCGTGCGGCTGAGGGAGGGCGAGGCGAGCTTTGCCGAATTCGACCTGCCGCGCAAATCGCAACAGGCCGTCATGCCGCTTGACAAGCTCGGCATCGCCGACGCTTTATCGTTGAAAGTCACCGAAATCGGCTTTGAAAATCACGTTCCTTCGCTCTGGAGCGCCGGAGTTCCGTTCCTGCTCATTCCGGTGCACGATGTCGGCACGGCGCAGCGGGTGGAGTTCGATCCGCAGCTCTGGGAAAAGATCGTGCCCTTCGTCGATGGCGCGCTGGCCTCGGCCTATGTTTATTGCCGCGGCGGCGTCAACCACGTGGCGAAGTTTCATGCGCGCATGTTCGCCAGCGGCATGGGCATTGTCGAAGACCCGGCCACCGGCGCGGCGGCAGCCGCACTCTCCGGCGCCATCCGCCATTTCGACCGGCTGACGGACGGGCACCACCCGATCATGATCGAACAGGGTGTCGAGATGGGGCGCCCCTCTTTCATCCACCTGCATATCGACGTCGAAGGCGGGGCGATTTCCAACGCCCGGATCGGTGGTCAGGCGGTGCGGCTGGCGAGCGGCACCCTCGACCTTTGATTTCATGAGCGCGCCGATGCGTCCGGCAGGAGGCGCCTCTGCGGCTTTATCACTTTGAATCTGCGGATAAATCGTTTCCGAAGATCGGCGCCGGTTTTCAGGATCACGCGCTGCATTTCGGCCACGCGGAAAAATCTTTGAGATTAACCAAAGAATTTTCGCCGATGCGCTGGACAAGCCTGCCGATCCTGTTTATACGCCCCGTCACACCGCGCAGCCAAGCGCGAACGGGTGATTAGCTCAGTTGGTAGAGCAGCTGACTCTTAATCAGCGGGTCGTAGGTTCGAGCCCTACATCACCCACCAAATCTCTTGATAAGATTGACATATTAGAGGTCACGGCGGGTCTTGCGCCGAAGCGGGCCCCATGCTTAGGACTGGCAGCGGCGGTCTATGCGCGCCATATCTTTCTCTACCAAGCGGAGGGGTCATGAGAATCGTCGTTTTTGCCGTCGCTCTATCGTTGCCGCTGCCGGCCTTTGCCGCCGGCGCAATGGAGGTCAGAGCGGGTGATCACAGCTGCCGCGAGCTTTCGCAGATCATCCGTCAGAACAAGAAGGTCTTCGTGCGCATGGGGATCGGCGGTCGCAGCTTCCGTTATCCGCCGGCCAGGTGTAATCTGGGTGACAAATACGACACGGCAACGGTCAGGGATGCGGACGGCAAAATGTGCCTTCTCGACTATGAGTGCGTGTACGATCCCCAATCCTTCTACAACAGGATCCCCAAATAAGATCGGAATGCGGGCACCAGAAGGTATCGTTGCGCGCCGACCGATAGGGCAAGAAAAAAGGCCGGGCGAAACTCGCACCGACCCTTCCTCGATTTGTCTCGACAACGGCTGCCAGTACATCCGTGGTCAACCGTCAGAGACAAACTCTATGGTCCTTAGATAGGACTTGCGTGGCGACGTTCAAGGCCCCGCCGCGGAAAGAAGCCGGCATTGGGCCGGCTTCTTTCTGCGACGCTGCGCTTACTGCTGGGCAGGGGCAGCCGGCGGCGTGGCCGGGGCTGGTGCCGGTGCGGGCGTTGCGCTGTTGTCGGTCGGAGCGATCGGCGTGGCCGGCGCTGGCTCGGATTGGGTCGTGGAGGCTGTCGTGTCCGGGGAGGTGCCGGGGGTGCTGCTCCACTGCGAATAGGCGAATGCAGCAACAGCGATCACGGCCAATGCAGCAACCCAGACAACCCACGTATTGCTGGTGCGCGCGGTCGGGGTCGTGCGCAGATCCAGATTCGGATTCGGATTCGGATTCAGCGGGCGGTTCGGGTCGTTGGCATTATTGGGGTCGTACGTCATGGTACTTTCTCCTCTTGCGGTGACAAAGAAATGGAGCAAAGAGCATTTTGTTCCATTCGGGGGCCGCGAGGCGAGCAATATCAGGGATTTCCGCCTGCAGCTTGCCAGAATCGGCGCTCAAATCTGCGGCGCGGTCGGTGGGCGCTGCCAGCGCACCGCCGCCCTGGCGGGCCGAGCGCTTGACATGGGTGCGTCTCTTTGAGCATGATTTTGTCATGGGGTCGCGATCACCCCACGAGGCGCCATGCTGAAGAATCGCGTCCAGCAAGCCGATTAACGGAGGACGCGTCATGCCGTCATTGCTCGAAATTTCTCCCGACAAACTCAGCCGGCTCATCGGAACCCCGGCTGCGCCTTGCATCATCGATGTCCGCACCGAAGAGGACTTTGCGCTCGATCCGCGGCTGGTGCCGGGCTCGATCCGGCGCAGCCATGCCGATGTCGCCTCCTGGGCCGGCAGCGTCGAAGCCGATGCCGTCGTCGTGGTCTGTCAGAGAGGCGGCAAGCTCAGCCATGGCGTCGCCGCTTATCTTCGCCACGCCGGGATCGACGCCGAGAGTCTTCAAGGCGGTTTCGAATCCTGGATCGCTGAGGGGTTGGCGGTGCCGGAGGAAAAGCTGCCGCGCCGCGACCTGGAGGGACGCACCGTCTGGGTAACGCGGGCGCGGCCGAAGATCGACCGCATCGCCTGTCCATGGCTGATCCGGCGTTTCGTTGATCCGAACGCCTTGTTCCTGTTCGTGCCGACGACCGAAGTTTTGGACGTCGGTGCCCGCTTCGGGGCAACACCCTTCGATATCGAAGAGGTGTTCTGGAGCCATCGCGGTGAGCTTTGCACCTTCGACGTGATGGTCGAGGAGTTCGCTCTGGGGTCGGAACCGCTCCTGCGCCTGGCGCGGATCATCCGGGCCGCCGATACCGCACGGCTCGATCTCGCACCCGAAGCGCCCGGTCTGCTTGCCGCTTCGCTCGGCCTGTCCAGGATGTATTCCGACGATCTGGAGCAGCTCGAGGCCGGCATGCTTCTCTATGACGCCTTCTTCCGCTGGTGCCGCGACGCGACGGAGGAAACCCACAATTGGCCCGCTCCGAAGAAGAGGGCATGAGATGGCCGAGATGACAGGAAATGCGTCGGCTGGAAAGATTGCGGAGAAACAGGCAGGCGAGGAGCATCATCACGGCGTTTCGTTCGGCGAAGCCTTCAAGGTCTGGCTGCGGGTCGCGGCCCTGAGCTTCGGCGGTCCGGCCGGTCAGATTGCCGTCATGCACCGGATCATCGTCCACGAGAAGCGATGGATCGGCGAGCACCGTTTCCTGCATGCGCTCAACTATTGCATGCTGCTTCCCGGCCCCGAGGCGCAGCAGCTCGCCATCTATATCGGCTGGCTGATGCACCGAACCCTGGGCGGCCTCGTTGCCGGAATATTGTTCGTGCTGCCGGGGTTTCTGTCGATCCTCGGTCTCAGTTACATCTATGCCGCCTATGGCAACGTCGGCATCGTTGCCGGCCTGTTTTTCGGCCTGAAGGCGGCCGTGCTCGCCGTCGTCGTGCAGGCCGTCATTCGTATCGGCGGAAGGGCCTTGAGGAATAAGGTCATGATCGCGATCGCGGCAGTGGCCTTCGTCGCCATCTTCTTTCTTCATGTGCCGTTCCCGCTGATCGTGCTCGCAGCCGGCATCATCGGCTTTTTCGGCGGCCGGGCCGGGCTTGCCGCCTTCAAGACCGGCGGCGGGCACAAGGCGGGCAGCGGGCCGGTGCTATCGGATGCTGATTCAGTGCTGGGCGAGGACATACCGGCGCATGCGCGCCGGAATCTCGCCTGGTCCTTGCGGATGTCGACGGTGCTGCTGGCCCTGTGGCTCATTCCGGTCGCTGCCGTCTACGCGGCCTTCGGGGCGGACAGCGTCTTTGCCGAGATTGGCCTGTTCTTCAGCAAGATGGCTGTCGTCACCTTCGGCGGGGCTTATGCCGTTCTTGCCTATGTCGCGCAGGAAGCCGTGCAGCACTTCGGCTGGCTGAGGCCGGGCGAGATGCTCGATGGCCTCGGCATGGCCGAAACGACGCCGGGACCGCTGATCATGGTGGTCCAGTTCGTCGGCTTCATGGGCGCCTACCGCGATCCGGGATCGCTGGATCCTATGCTGGCTGCCACGCTTGCAGCGATCCTGACGACATGGGTGACCTTCGTGCCCTGCTTTCTCTGGATCTTCCTGGGGGCGCCGTTCATCGAAAAACTGCGCGGCAATATCGCGCTGGCAGGGGCGATGTCGGCCATCACGGCGGCGGTGGTCGGGGTCATTCTCAACCTCGCCATCTGGTTTGGCCTGCACACGCTGTTTGCCGAGGTTGCCGTCGTTAGTCTTGGCGGCCTGCGGCTCGATATCCCCGTGCTGCAATCGGCCGTGCCGGCCGCAATGGCGCTGTCTGCCGCCGCCGCGATCGCGCTCTTCCGGTTCAAGGCTTCCGTCATCGCGACACTGCTCAGCTGCGCCGCCGCCGGAATGGTCTGGACGCTAGCGATGAACTGATCACCCCTCTGCCCCCTCGGCGGCAACACGCGTCGCCAGCATCTTGTCGATGCGCATGCCGTCCATGTCGATCACCTCGAAGCGCCAGCCGTCGAAGAGGAAGATCTCGCCGGCTTCGGGGATGTGCTGAAGCTGATGCAGCGCGAAGCCGGCGAGCGTATGGAAATCCGCGTCGGGGCGATCCTTGAGACCCAGGCGTTCGAAGGCGTCGAAGGCCGGCATCATCGCGTCGATCAGCAGCGAGCCGTCCTCCCGAACGACAATGTCGGGTTCCTCGTCGGCGCCGGGCAGATCGCCGGCGATAGCTTCCAGCAGGTCTGTCTGGGTGACGATGCCCTCGAGGCTGCCATATTCGTCGATGACGATGGCGAGGCGCACGGGCGACGCCTTGAAGCTGTCGATCACGCGCACGACCTTGGTGCCCTCGTGCAGCACCAGGGGTTGCTTGATCACCTCCAGCGGCCGGACCTTGCCGCCGTCGAGGACCTGATCGAGAAGATCCTTTTTCAACACCATGCCGATCGGCTCGTCGATCGAGCCGCGGGCCACCAGCAGCTGCTCGTGGCTGCATTCGCGGATCGTCTTCAGGATCTCCGCCTCGCTGTCGTCGGCATCGAACCATTCGATGTCGAGACGTGGGGTCATGATGTCGGAGACCGGTCTCTCGCCGATGTTGAATACCCGCTCGACCAATTGCTGCTGCACCGGGTTCAGAAGCCCGGCCTCCTGGCTTTCGGCGACCAGCAATTTCAATTCCTGCGGCGAGTGGAACGAGGATTCTCCGGTTCCGGCGCGAAGGCCGACGGCCCGCAACACGAGGTTGCCCATGCCGTTGAGGGTGAAGATCGCCGGCTTGAACAATACAAGGAAGAGCTCGAGCGGACGCACGACGGCCAGCGAGGTGGCCTCGCTGCGCTGCAGCGCCAGGCTTTTGGGCGCGAGCTCGCCGAGCACGATATGCAGCGCCGTGATGATCACGAAGGCGACGACGATCGCGACCGTATGGGCGCCGGTTGCTGCCCATGGTTCGGGCAGCCAGGAGAGCAGGGGCTCGATCAGATGGGCGAGCGCCGGTTCGCCGACCCAGCCGAGCGCCAGCGACGAGATGGTGATGCCGAGCTGGGTGGCGGCGAGATTGGCGTCGAGATTGTCGACCGCGCGCTGGAGGGCGGAGGCGTTCATGCGGCCTGCCGCGACAAGCTCGGCGACACGGCTGCGCCTGACCGACACAAGCGCGAATTCGGCAGCCACGAAGAAGCCGTTGGCGGCGACGAGAAAGAACACCGCTAGTATCCCGACATAGTCGAAGAGCCCGCCGGCGGTTTCGGACATATTTTGCCTACCTCTGAATTGACGCGAGTCCGAAACTACACGCTCGGGGACGGCTGGCAAGGCGCAGCCGTCGTTGTTGCGATGCCGCTATGCTCATCTTTTCGGCGCTTCGAACAGCTCGATCGGGTTTCCCGCGGGGTCATCGAGCAAGATTTGCTTGCCGCCCATGCCCTGCACGATCTCATTGCGAAAACGCGCGCCGGCCTGGCGCAGTGCCGTGACCTCCGCCTCGAGGTCGGCGACTTCGATTTGGATGCGGTTCCATCCGCCGGGTTCCGGCTTCCGTCCGTCCGGCATTGTCTGGGAGGCTCCGCCCGGACCCGTCGTGCCGCTGACGAGCAGCCGAAAGCCGTCCCTGGTGAGGATGGCGAAGCTTGGCGCCGGGTGAAGCGCGACGGAGAAGCCGAGATGTCTGGTGTAGAATTCCACCGCGGCGTCGACGTCGTCGACGATATAACGCATGCTGATGCCGGGCATGGTTTCCTCCATGGTGTTTCCACTGTCGCGGAGCGCTGCACGCGGCGGCCCGACGGGACGCGCGGCGGACGCTCCTGTTTTAAATCTGCGCCCAATCGTTCCGAAAATCGAATCCGATCGTGGCGCTATGCGCCGGCCGCGGCGAGGGAGACCGAACCTGCCGCCAGCAGCAGGACGATGATCCAGGGCGGCGCCTTCCAGACGGTGAGCAGCAGAAAGCCGGTGAGCGCCAATGCGAAATCCCGCGGCGAAAGCACGGCGCTCGTCCAGACCGGGCTGTAAAGCGCAGCGCCCAGAATGCCGACGACGGCGGCGTTGGCGCCACGCATGGCCGCTTGCATCGCCGGGCGGGTGCGCAAGCCATCCCAGAAGGGCAGCATGCCGTAGACGAGGAGCAGGCCCGGCAGGAAGATGGCGACAAGCGCGATGACGGCGCCCGCCCATCCGTTTGGCGCCGGCGCCATGACGGTGCCGAGATAGGTCGCGAAGGTGAAGAGCGGGCCCGGCACGGCCTGCGTCAGGCCGTAACCGGCGAGGAAGGATTCGTTTGTCACCCAGCCGGGGGCGACGACTTCCGCCTGTAGCAGCGGCAGCACGACATGGCCGCCGCCGAACACCAGCGCACCCGAGCGGTAGAAGGCATCGAAGAGCGCAATCCCCTGATGGCCCGTCGCATTGGCGAGAAGCGGCGGGATGAGGAAGAAGGCGGCAAAGAGGACAAGCGCGATCGCGCCGGCACGGCGCGATACGGGAAAGCCGAGACGGCCGGCAAGCGCCGGCGCATCGGCGCGACAGAAATAGAGGCCCGCTGCCGCTCCAAGCGCGATCGCGCCGATCTGGCCGAATGATCCGCCGACGAAGATGACGATGGCAATCGCCGCCAGCGCAATGCCGGCGCGCTCGCGGTCCGGCGTCAGGCTTTTCGCCATGCCCCAGATCGCCTGTGCGATGACGGCGACGGCAACGAGCTTCAGCCCGTGGAGCAGGCCTTCGGCGAGCGGGCCAGTGAAGGCGGTGGCGCTGAGCGCGAAAGCAAAAAGCATGAGCGCCGACGGCAGCGTGAAGGCGCACCAGGCCGCAAGCCCGCCGACAAGGCCGTTGCCCCTGAGGACGCCGAGGGAAAAGCCGACCTGGCTGGAGGCGGGCCCCGGCAGAAACTGGCAGAGCGCCACCAGATCGGCGTATGCAGCCTCGTCGATCCATTTGCGCCGCGCCACCAGTTCGTCCCTGAAATAGCCGAGATGGGCAATCGGCCCGCCGAAGGAGGTGAGGCCGAGCTTGAGGAAGACGCGGAAAACCTCGAGCGGCGAGCCGTCGGCAGGCCCGGCCACGGTTAGGGCATCGTTGTGAGCGCTCATTGTTGCCTCCGCCGGGAAGGGGACATGTCTTGCTTACCTCTGAATTGACGCGCGACCGAAACTACACGCTCCCGCGCGAGCGGCAAGGCGCAGACGGCATTCTAACGTTCGCGATGGTTGGCCTTTGTCCCGTCACCCGCCGCGTCCTTGAGGCTCCGCCCTTTGGCCTGGGCCTCGAAGGGCGAAGGCGGCCACCAATGTCGATGCATAAGCTTTACCTAAAATGTAATATTCGCCTCGCAGGCCACGGATTCCATTACGAAAGTTTAATTTAAATTTCAGTTTCGGTTCATCTTTTCGGCCCTAGTTTTCTCCCGTGCCCAATACAAGGAACCCCACATGAAAAAGATCTTTGCAGCTCTTCTTTCCGCTTCCTTCCTTCTCTCGCCGATGGTCGTCTCACAGGCCAGCGCGGACGATTTCCGCCGTCCGCCGGTGGTCGTGCAGAAGAGGGTGATCGTTGAAAGAACGGTCGTCCGGCCCCATTGGAAGAAAGGATACCGCGTCAACGCCAGCGAGCGCCGCCGCTTCTCCAACATCAACGACTACCGCCGCTATCGGCTCGCCCCTCCGCCGCGCGGTTATCGCTGGGTTCGCGCCGATCGCGATTTCCTGCTGATCGGCATCACCAACGGTGTCATTTCGAATGTCATCGTCGGCCGTTGATCGGCAGTGAGGGGGCGGCTTCGGCCGACTTTCCTAGATTCTGAGAGGGAAGGAATGCCGTGTGGCACCCCCCGCTGCCCTGCCGGGCATCTCCCCCACAAGGGGGGAGATCGGCTGGGCGCGATGGTTTCCCCAAACATTGACGAACCTGTGTTCCGCATGACGGTGGAGAGGGATTGGCGAGCCAACCCTTTGCCGATCTCCCACCTGTGGGGGAGATGCCCGGCAGGGCAGAGGGGGGTGCCACAGAACGCCGACGCGAGAAGGAGAGAAGTACGCGAATTGCGCAAATTCATGCGCGTTTCACCCGCTCGGCAATGATCCCGAGCAATCTCTTCGGCCTTTCTGCCGCAACCTCAGCCTCCCGCTCATAGGTCAGCGGATGCAGCCCGTCGACCGGCGGCAAGGGCTCGCATTCCTCGCAGACGCAGCGGTAACGGTTGATCGCCGTCGCCTTCATGCGGCCTGCCGGTTCCAGCTGGCGAAAGGATCGGTCAGGTTGCGCCAGCGCTCCGGCGTGAAGGCATCGCCTTCGACAAGGCAGGCGTCGAGTTCTCTCCTGATCCAGGCTTCGTCCATAGGGTCGGCGCCGATAAAGACGATTTCCTGGCGGCGGTCGCCCCAAACCGGATCGAGATGGGGGCCGAGGGCGTTGAGGAAGCTTGGCTCCTGCGGCCATTGTTGGCGGGGGACAGCTGCCCACCAGAGGCCCATCTTGCCGGTGCGCACGATCGCGCCCGCCTGGCTGATCTCGCCGACATGGTGCGGGCGGGTCGCCAGCCAGAAGAAGCCTTTGGCGCGTACCACGCCCGGCCAGTTCTTGTCGAGAAAGGCCTGGAGCTTGGCCGGGTGGAACGGCCGCTTCTCGCGATAGACGAAGGAGCGGATGCCGTATTCCTCGGTCTCCGGCACATGGTCCTTGAAACCGTGCAACTCCTTGTACCAGAGCGGATGGGTCTCAGCCCTGTCGATATCGAAGCGGCCGGTGCCGAGCACGTCCGTCAGCGCCACCTTGCCGAAATCCGCCTCGATCAGCGTCGCATCCGGGTTCAGGCCGGTGATGATCTTGCGTGCGGCGTTGCGCTCATCTTCACTTGCCGTGCCGATCTTGTTCAGCACCACGACATCGGCGAATTCGATCTGCTCGACCAGCAGGTCGACGAGGGTCCTGTTGTCGCCGTCACCTGCAGTTTCGCCACGGTCGGCGAGGAAATCGGCGGAGGCGTAGTCGGCGAGCAGATTGGCGGCGTCGACCACCGTTACCATCGTATCGAGCCTTGCGACGTCGGATAGGCTTTCTCCGCTCTCGTCGCGGAACTCGAAGGTGGTGGCGACGGGCAGCGGTTCGGCGATGCCGGTGGATTCGATCAGCAGGTAATCGAAGCGGCCCTGTGTGGCGAGATTGCGCACTTCCTTCAGAAGGTCGTCGCGCAGCGTGCAGCAGATGCAGCCATTGGTCATCTCGACCAGCTGCTCCTCGGTGCGCGAGATATTGGCGCCGCCGTCGCGCACGAGGGCAGCGTCGATATTCACCTCGCTCATGTCGTTGACGATGACGGCGACGCGCAGGCCCTCGCGATTGGCGAGCACGTGGTTGAGCAGTGTCGTTTTGCCGGCGCCGAGAAAGCCGGAAAGCACCGTAACCGGAAGTCTGTTGTCCATGGGAACCTCATCGATGATAATGTTATATCATTACATTAAGCAAGCGGAAAAAAGGCGGAACGGGGTCATCCGCCTCTTTCCGCCTCAGCTCTTTCCAGGAGATTGCAGGGCAATCATGCGCTGGAGAGGCATGCCTTCATGCTGTCGGCGATGCCGCGCATGAGGGTGAAGTAGAGATCCGGCCCGGCCTCCAGCGTCGCCGCTTCGGGGTCGAGCACGCCCGATTTGGCGCTCGTGCCTTCGATGACGACCTTGACGAGGCGCGGCTCGAATTGCGGCTCGGCAAAGACGCAGGTTGCGCCGAGTTCGCCGACCTTGCGGTGGATTTCCGAGACGCGCTCGGCGCCCGGAATGGTCTCCGGGCTGACGGTGATCGAGCCGGCGACGCGGATGCCGTAGCGATGCTCGAAATATTGGTAGGCATCATGGAAGACGACGAAGGGCTTGTCCTTGACCGGGGCGACCGTCGCAGCAATCTCCTTGTCCAGCGCCATCAACCTGTCATCCAGTGCCTTGGCATTGGCCTGATAGGTCAGGGCATTGGCGGGATCGGCGGCGACCAGCGTCGTGGTGATCACGGCGGCCATCGCCTTCGCATTCATCGGGTCTAGCCAGAGATGCGTATCGAAGGCGCCATGCCCGTGTTCGTGCTCTTCGTGATCGTCGTGATGGGCGTGGTTTTCCTCATGTCCGTGGCCACCGTCATGGCCGGTGCCGGCGGCTTCATGTCCGTGGTCATCAGCCGCGGCGGTTTCATGGTCGCCGTCATCATGCGCCTCGAAGGCGCCGCCTTCGCGGAAGGGCAGCTTGGTCAGCCCCGGCGCATTCTCCAGCTCGACGACGCTGGCGTTCGAGCCCAGCGCTTCGAGCGGCTTTTCCAGGAATGCTTCCAGGTTCGGCCCGACCCAGAAGACGACCTTGGCCTCCTGCAGCGCGCGAGCATTCGACGGCTTCAGGCTGTAGGTGTGCGGGGAAGCGCTGCCATCGACGATCAGCTCCGGTTCGCCCACACCCTGCATGATCGCCGAAACGAGCGAATGGATTGGCTTGATCGAGGTGACGACGACCGGCGCGTCGGCCGCCCGGATCGTGCCGGCAAAGAGCAAAGCGGGGATCGCCAAAGCGGGAATGGAGAGGACTGCCGGGACATTGAAGGCCCACGTTTTCAGAGGCCTCAGGGCGCGTTTCATCAGGTGCTCCGCTTGAATTGCAAGTGTTATGTTATTACATCAATTGCGTTATGCTATAACGTGTGCAATAGCAGGATGCAACAGCGCTGTCGGAAAATTTGATGCTCTCTCCCGCAAACAAGAAGGGCGAACCGCTGGTCTCGCTCGAGAATGTCGGCGTCCTGCGCGGCGGCCGCTGGCTGGTGCGCGGCGTCGAGTTTTCCGTGTCACGCGGCGAAATCGTCACGCTGATCGGGCCGAACGGCTCGGGCAAATCGACGAGCGCCAAGGCAGCGATCGGCGTGTTGAAGCCTGACGAGGGCAGGGTGGAGCGGCTGGCCGGCCTCAAGGTCGGCTATGTCCCGCAGAAGCTTTCGATCGACTGGACGCTGCCGCTGTCGGTGCGCCGACTGATGACGCTGACCGGCCCGCTGCCGCAGGGCGACATGCAGGCAGCCCTCGAAGCTGCCGGCATCGCCCATATGATCGATGCGGAGGTGCAGCATCTCTCCGGCGGCGAGTTCCAAAGGGCGCTGATGGCGCGGGCGATCGCCCGCAAGCCCGATTTGCTGGTGCTCGACGAGCCGGTGCAGGGCGTGGATTTCTCCGGCGAAATCGCGCTTTACGACCTGATCAAGTCGATCCGCAACGCCAGCGGCTGCGGCATCCTGCTGATCTCGCACGATCTGCACGTGGTCATGGCGGAGACCGACACGGTGATCTGCCTCAACGGTCACGTCTGCTGCCGCGGCACGCCGGAGGCCGTCAGCCGCAGCCCGGAATATGTCCGCCTGTTCGGCAGCCGTGCTGCCCAGACGCTTGCCGTCTACAGCCATCACCACGATCACACGCATCTGCCGGACGGTCGCGTGCGCCATGCCGATGGTTCCGTGACGGATCATTGCCATCCCGAGGACGGCCATCACGCACATGATGGGCATGGGCACGCTCATGGCACCCATGAGCACGCACATGATGGGCATGAGCACGCGCATGCTCATGCTCGCGATGGTCATCACGCACACGATCATGCGCATGAACACGCCCATTCCCGCAGCGGGGAGGGCCGCCATGCTTGACGATTTCTTCGTGCGCGCCATCCTTGCCGGTGTCGGGCTGGCGCTGACGACGGGACCGCTCGGCTGCTTCATCATCTGGCGGCGGATGGCCTATTTTGGCGATACGATCGCTCATTCGGCGTTGCTCGGCGTGGCGCTGTCGCTGCTCTTCGAACTCAACCTGACGCTCGCCGTCTTCGCGGTCGCAGCTCTCGTTTCGGTGCTGCTGCTCTTCCTGCAGAAGCGTCAGGCGCTGTCGGCCGATGCGCTGCTCGGCATCCTCTCGCATGCAACGCTGGCGATCGGCCTGGTCATGGTCGCCTTCATGAGCTGGGTCAGGATCGATCTTATCGCCTTTCTGTTCGGCGATATCCTCGCCGTTTCCAGGACCGACATCGCGCTGATCTGGGGCGGCGGCTTGTTCGTGCTCGCGGCGCTCGCCTGGCTCTGGCGGCCGCTGCTGGCGGCAACCGTCAATGCCGAGCTTGCCGAAGCCGAGGGGCTGAGACCCGAGCGGGCGCGGCTGCTCTTCATGCTACTGATGGCCGTCGTCATTGCCATCGCCATGAAGATCGTCGGTATCATGCTGATCACTTCGCTGCTGATCATTCCGGCGGCTGCGGCGCGACGTTTCTCGCTCACGCCGGAGATCATGGCAGTGTTAGCCTCGCTGATCGGCGCGGCGGCCGTCGTCGGCGGGCTGTTCGGTTCGCTCACCTATGACACGCCGTCGGGGCCTTCGATCGTGGTTACGGCGCTCATTCTCTTCATTCTCAGCCTGCTTCCCGTCAGGCGCCATCGCGCGGTCATGCAAGGACAAGGCTCATGACGACACCGCAATTGACCAAGAACCAGTCGCTGGTCTTCGACGTGCTCGAAAAGGCCGAAGGGCCGCTCAGCGCCTATACCATACTCGACAAGCTGCGCGATCACGGTTTTCGCGCGCCGCTGCAGGTCTACCGGGCGTTGGAGAAGCTGCTCGAATACGGCGTCGTGCATCGGCTGGAAAGCATCAATTCCTTCGTCGCCTGCGCCCATCCCGGCGAGAATTGCCACAGCCACGGCATCGTCGCCTTCGCCATCTGCGAAAGCTGCGGCCAGGTGATGGAGTTCCACGACCATGAGGTCGACCACCGGCTGATGGCCTGGGTGCGCGGGCAGAAGTTCAAGCCGGAGAAGACGACGATCGAGATCCGCGGCCTTTGCGAGACCTGCGCGGCGTAAGTGATTTGTTCCAAGGTATTCTTGGCATGTTATCCCATTGCGCTGACCGAAAATTTGTGGGGAAGCGCCCGCCTCTCCAGCCTCATTCCTGTGCTCCTCACAGGAATCCAGCCACCGCGCGTCCGCGCGGTGAATGACTTACCTGCTTAGCTTCAAGCGATGACCTAAGAAAGGTGAGGCCGGAGACCGGCCTCACCTCGAGCGGCTCTGCAATGACAAGCTCAGTTCGGTCCGCCCTTGCCGGAACCGCCTTTGCCGGAGCCGCCATTGTCGCTCTTGTCGGAACCACCATTGTCGCTTTTGTCTGAGCCACCATTGCCGCTCTTGTCGGAACCGCCGTTATCGCTCTTGTCGGAACCGCCATTGTCGCTCTTGTCGGAACCGCCGTTATCGCTCTTGTCGGAACCGCCATTGTCGCTCTTGTCGGAACCGCCATTGTCGCTCTTGTCGGAACCGCCATTGTCGCTCTTGCCGGAACCACCATTGTCGTTCTTGTCGGAACCGCCATTGTCGCTCTTGTCGGAACCGCCGTTATCGCTCTTGCCGGAACCGCCGTTGTCGCTCTTGCCGGAACCGCCATTGTCGCTCTTGCCGGAACCGCCGTTATCGCTCTTGCCGGAACTGCCATTGTCGTTCTTGCCGGAACCGCCGTTATCGCTCTTGCCGGAACCGCCATTGTCGCTCTTGTCGGAGCCGCCATTGTCGCTCTTGCCGGAACCGCCGTCATCGCTCTTGCCGGAACTGCCATTGTCGTTCTTGCCAGAGCCGCCGTTGTCGCTCTTATCGGTACCGCCTTTGTCGCCTTTGTCGTTGCCGTGATGATCGCGGTCCTTGCCACCATGGTTGTCTTTCCCGTGGCCATCTTTGCCGTGGTGGTCTTTGCCATCCTTACCATGGTGGTCTTTGCCATCCTTGCCGTGGTGGTCTTTACCGTCCTTGCCGTGGTGGTCTTTACCATCCTTACCGTGGTGGTCTTTGCCACCCTTGCCGTGGTGGTCTTTGCCACCCTTACCATGGTGGTCATTGTCGCCCTTTCCGGGGCCGTCATTGTCACCCGTGCCAGGGCCGTCATTGTCGTCCTTTCCGGGGTCATCATTGCCCTCGCCCTCGTCGGTGTTCTTTCCGCCGTCGTTCGCAACCTGACTGCCGCCGCCACTCTTGCCGCCGGTCTGCGCAGTCGAGCTGCTGCTCGACGTCTTCTTGCCGCCGATGCCATTGCTGCTGCGGTCGCTGTCGTTCGGATTGCCTGGGGATATTGATCTGGTCGGCATGCACAGCCGGTATTCGAGCGTGCCGCGCACGGCGGTATTGCAATTAACGACTGTCGGGGCTGCCACGGTCAAGCTGCTGCTTGCCATAAGGAAAGCAACGGCCACGCTGAATTTCGATGCTCTGCTGCTCATTTCAATCGTCTCCCAAGGTTAACCGAATGTTAATTGGGAGATTTTTTAAACTAACAGTCTATTAATCGGAAGAATAAACGATAGTTAATATGTTCTCATTAGATATTACGGTTAAATTCGCAAGTATAAAATTTTAATAAATTTTTATCTCGACCGTGTTATTGTTGAGGCGTAAATATGGGGAATCGGCTATGAAGCGTCTCTTTTCTCTCGCTGCCATTTTGTCCTTTCTTGTGCCTTTTCAGGCTGTTGCCGGATCCTCCTTGCCTGTGACGAGAAGTATCGGCGCGCCCGTGGGATTCGCGGCGGCCTGCGCCAAGTATAAGTGGCTGTGCGGCAGGGTGGCGGCTCAACAGCTGCACGACGCGGCAGGCATAACGCTGCTTCAAAAGGTCAATCGGGCGGTCAATGGACGCATCATCCCCGCGGAAGATCGTCCGTCTTCCCACGGGGATGCCTGGTCTCTGCCGGTTGCCGGCCGGGGCGACTGTGAGGACTACGCCCTCCAGAAGATGAAGGACCTGATCGACGCTGGTTTTCCGTCAAACAGGCTGGCGCTTTCCGTGGTCATCGGCCCGCATGATCAAAATCACGTCGTTCTTATTGCCCGCACAGACGGTGGCGATTACGTGCTCGACAATCTCACAAGCGCCGTCAGACTCTGGCGCACGACGGGCTATACGTTTTTGGCCACTCAGGATTTTCAATCGCGAACCGGCTGGCGGGTGACGCTTGCCGGTCCCCGCGCCGGCGAATTCTCCTGAACCCGACGCGTCGTCCAAACGCCAAGATGCTTGGCGCGGTCGGCCCGCTCGCCTGGCCATCCGATCTAGCAGAAAGTCTCCCGCACCGTCCCTGCGGTCTCTTCGATGCTTCCGATTGGCGGAGATCGGTGCAGTTTTCAGGCCGTTATCGGTGCATATCAAGCCTGAGTAGAGAAGCGCAATAACATCACTGCGTGCGCGAGAAGGCGATGCGGGTGCAGGTCGCGGCAAATTCGACGAAGAATTGTGCATCCGAAAGGCTGCCAAAAACGCGGATGATGTAAGAATCGGAAACACTTTGTGACTAAGTGCCTCCAAAAGCAGCGTTTTTTGTCTTGCTGCGCAAGAGGACTTGAAGGATATTGCCCAGACGTTGAGGACGCCGTCATGATCAGAATGATAGAAGACCCTGCCGAACTGGCTGGCGAAGACATCACTGGCAAATATATTCTCCGCAAGCTGAACTATCACTGGTTCGCTTACGGCAAGGCGGCCATTGTGACCGCCTGCAAGGGAACGATCCTCCACCTCGATCGAGAGGAAACGGTCTATTCCGAGCGTTGGGGCCGTCGCGCCTATACGGGGACAGGCAAGCGTTACCCCGGCGGCATCTGTCCGATTTCGGCGGTCGCCTGTGTTTGCGATACGCCCGATGATGTCAATGCCGTCATACAGCTGGATGTCGAAGCGCAGGACGAATTCTATCAGTTGATCGCCAAGACGGAAGCCAGGGTTCGGGCGCTCGCCGCCTCGTCTGGAGCAAGCCAGTTCATGGAAGCGGCCGAATAAGGCAGTTTTTCAGCGATATTCCCCATTGCCGCCACCGCAGCTAACGTCGCTGTTGACTGCAGAGGTGTCGCTGCCACTCACCCCCTCATCTGCCGGCATCTTCCCCCCGCCGGGGAGAAGCGGAATCGCGGCAGCGTCTCGCTTCACTTGAGACTTATGTGAGAATGAGGTTAGCGCGTCCTGCTCCCCTTCTCCCCAGCGGGGGTCCGAAGGACGGGTCGAGACCTGTGGCTCGACCCCGGTTGGTGGCCCGAAGGGGCGGATGAGGGGGCCTCACGGCACGCCGCGACTGCACGGCGCGTAAGCGAAGGGTAAAATATGGCCCTGCCGCCCTTCCGCCGATCACCCGATCTGCTTCAGATCCCGCGCAAAACGCTGCCAATTCTTCACATAATTCTCCGCCGAGCGGCGGATGCCTTCCACCGCCGCTTCATCGAGCACCCGCACGACACGCGCCGGAGCCCCGACGATCAGCGAATTATCGGGAAACTCCTTGCCTTCGGTGACGAGCGCATTGGCGCCGACCAGGCAGTTATTGCCGATCTTGGCGCCGTTCAGGATGGTCGCGCCCATGCCGATCAGCACGTTGTCGCCGAGCGTGCAGCCGTGCAGGATGGCGTGGTGTCCGATGGTGCAGTTCTCTCCCGTCGTCAGCGGAAAGCCCATGTCGGTATGGGCCATCACGCCTTCCTGGATGTTGGTGCCGGCGCCGATGGTGATCTTCTCGTTGTCGCCGCGCAGCACCGAGCCGAACCAGATGCCGACATTCCCGCCGAGCTCGATATTACCGATGACGTGGGCGTCCGGGGCGATCCAGTGGAGGCCGGCGGGCGGCAGTTTCGGCGTCAGTCCGCCAAGCGCGTAGACAGGCATGGAAAGCTCCTCTCAGGCGACCTCGACCGACAGCGTTGCGACGCCGTCGATGCCGCAGATGATGCGGTCGCCCTTTGCGACTGCGCCGACGCCGGCTGGCGTGCCGGTCATGATGACATCGCCGGGCGCCAGCACGAAGAGTTTCGAGAGTTCGGCGATGATCTCCGGCACCTTCCAGATCATCTGGTTGAGATTGCCGTCCTGGACGCGCTTGCCGTTCTGCTCCAGCCAGATCCGGCCTTCGCCGGGATGGCCGATGCGACCGGCCGGCACGATCGCCGAGACGGGCGCGGAATGTTCGAAGGCCTTGGCCACTTCCCAAGGGCGGCCGAGCTTCTTGGCCTCACTCTGAAGATCTCGGCGGGTGAAATCGATGCCGACCGCATAGCCGTAGATGCAGTCGAGCGCTTGGCGGGCTTCAATGTTGGCGCCGCCCGATTTCAGCGCCAGCACGCATTCGACCTCGTAATGCACGTCGTTCGACAGCGGCGGATAAGGAAAGGCGCTGCCCGGCGGCAGCAGGTTCTCGGCATTCTTCTGGAAGAAGAAGGGCGCCTCGCGGCTGGGGTCATGGCCCATCTCGATCGCATGGTCGGCATAATTGCGCCCAACGCAATAGACGCGGCGCACCGGAAAGCGCTCGTCGCTGCCGTCCACCGGTAGCAGAACTGGTGCGGGAAGCGGGATGACGGTGGCGGAATCGGACATGGGCGGGCTCTTCCTGTTCAACGAGTCTTTCCCGCATCTTAGACGGAAAACGGCGGGGCGGGGAAGCATTCTACTCGCATTGACGCTGTCGCCGCCCGGCGATATCCTCGCCGCGATGAACAGGATGTTTGCAGTTTCGACGTCTACGACCACCGCCTCGGCGGTGGGTGGCGGACGCGTGGACTGAATTCCGTTCATTGCTGCCGAGGCCCAACCCGCCGGAAACGAGCGGGTTTTTGTTTGCCCGCTCGCCTCCCGCATTCGAGGACGAGATCATGGATATCCAGAAACAGATTCTTGCCGAGCGGGCGCTTGCTGCCGCCCGCCGCGCCCTTGCCAGCCGCTATGCCGGAGCCGCCTTCGCCTATGTCTCCGGCTCCATCATGCGTGGCGAGGGGACTGCCTTTTCGGATATCGACCTAGTCGTGGCGTTTCCGTCGCTGGAAAGAGCCTGGCGGGAATCCTTCACCGAAGGGGATTTCCCTGTCGAGGCCTTCGTCCACGATGAAGAGACGCTGGCGCATTATCTCCATGCCGATGCCGAGAGCGGTTATCCCATCATGGTCAACATGGTCGCAACCGGCAGCATCGCGGGGCCGGATATTGAGCGTGCGCGCCTGATCCAGGCAAAGGCGGTGGGTGTGCTGGCCGCAGGACCGAAGCCGCTTGCCGGCGCAAGCTACGACATGCTGCGCTATCAGGTCACCGATTACGCCGATGACCTGCGCGGCGACCGCCCGCCGGAGGAAATCGCCGCCATCGCCGCGGCTCTCTACCAGAAGCTCGCCGATCTGATCTTGCTCGGGCGCGGCGCATGGACCGGCCGCGGCAAATGGGCGCCGCGTCTCATCAGGAAGCTCGATGTGCAGCTCGCAGCCGAGTTCGACGCTGCATTCAGGCTGGCGGCGCGGGGTGACGGCAGCCGGCTACTCGCACTGGCTAACCGCGAGCTCGCTTTGCACGGCGGCCGCTGTTTCGACGGCTTCAGGCAGGAGGCTCCGCCGGAAGCGCGGCGGCGGGAATAGGTACGGGGAATGAGCAAAGAGGGCATCTGCAGCAGGATCAGCCCCGCGAGGTGGACCCGTGCCATTGCAATGACCGGCCAGTTGGATAAGGTTAATTGTAATATTATTAAAACCAGAGGATGAAAGAAGAATGTCGGGGCGACTGTTCAGGGCACACCATATTCTAATTCCTATATTTTCCGTAACTTTGGGTCTGTCCGGATGCGTTACCAACAAGGATGGTGTTCAAGTCTCCACCGATCATAGCCGCGCCGTGAGTGGAGAGCGGACAAAAATGGGCCAATCTTATAATCTGAATGCAGACTGCACCGCTGCGACGATGCCGAGCATAAAGCTGGTGCAGCCCCCCGCGTATGGATCGGTAGAATTTGTCAGCGAAAAGATTTTCTCACATTATTCGACAGGCGCCCCCCAGATCAGGTGCAATTCCAGGAAATCTCCTGGCGTGTCCGAATATTATACTTCCAACAGCGGATATTCCGGAAAGGATATGTATAAGGTGAGGGTCTCCTACGGCGAAGGGACCATCAAGGACGTGACGGTCAATATCAATGTCAGAAAGAAATAGAGCAGGGCCGTTCCTCATCGACAGACGAGGCGGTGGCGCCTCCCACGGCGCGTTGGCGCCATCTGTTCACGCCCGCGGAATATCTTAGCTTAAAGCGCCTTGCTCGGCGCAAATCCTGTCGATCAGAGCATCAAGCTCACCCCTTGGCGGCCGGCTTTTGGCCAGGCGCTGCTTCAGGTGCATGATCGAGTCGGCGAGGATTTCGTCCAGGCTTTCGGCGCAGGTGAAGTCGCCCGCCACGCGCTTGACCTTGGAATTGTCGAAGATGGCAGTCCAGGCCTTGTCGCCGAGCAGCGGGCCGATCCATTCCGCATTGTAGCGGATAAGCGTGTCCGTCGGCACGTGGACGATCTTCGCCTCGACGCCGAGCAGCCTCGCGATCGTCTTCTGGATGTCGTCCCAGATATGCGCGCGGTCGGAGGTGATGTGGAAAATCTCCTTCAGCGCCGCCTGCTTGCCGAACAGGCCGACGAAAGGCACGGCGAAATCGACCGAGCGGGTCAGCGTCCAGGGCGTGTGGCCGTCGCCGGCCACGATGATGGGCTCGCCGTCCAGCATGCGCCTTGCCATGATGTCGCTGTCGCCCATCATGATCGGCAGGCCGGTGCGGACCGTGTGGCTAGGGCGGACGATCGTCCAGGCGAGGTTGGCGGACTTCTTGAGCAGTTCCTCGCAGGCGATCTTGGCCTGGCTATAGGGCCAGTAAGGATTGATCGCCGGCGTCTCCTCTGTGATCACGTAGTGACGCGGCGGCTTTTCATAGACGGAAGCCGAGGAAATGAAGATGTACTGGCCGCAATTGCCCGAGAAGACCTGGATGTCGCGCGCGATCTGATCGGGCGTGAAGGCGATGAACTGGCAGACGACGTCATAGTTGCCCTTGGCGAGATCGGCGTAGGCGCTCGATCCCAATTCACCGACGATCGAGGTGACACCGGCGGGCAGGGCGGCATCTCTCAAGCCGCGATTGTAGACGCTGACATCGTGGCCCGCGGCAACGGCGCGTTCGACGCAAGGGTAGGAAATTTGGCCGGTGCCGCCAATGAAGAGAACTTTCAAAGCCATGGGAGTGACCTCGGGGTCTATGGGCGGGGACTATGATCATCCTTCATAGCGCGAAAGAATGTTATCGTCTCCGCAAATCTCCCGCATCGCCGAGATCTTGAATGGGTCGATGCGGCCTCCTACGGCGGCGAGTTCGCCGCCGCAAGGACGTGATCGCGCCTATGCATGCGCCTTGCGATAGGTTGCGACGGCAAGCCAGATCGAGGAGAGCAGGAAGTAGAATGCGCCGAACCCTGCGTATGGCACGATATCGAGGATCGTCGGGATGGCGGTGCCGAGCGATCGGCCGATCATGAAGCCGCCGGCAAGGGCGGACTGCACGCCGCTCAGGATCATCACCCATTGGGCGCCCTCGGTGCGCCAGCGCCTTACGCCGGTATAGAGCTGCAACAGGCCCGAGAGGATTGCCCAGGTCCCGAAGACGGCGAGGACGGCATAGGCGCTCATGCCAAGCGCGATGATGACGGCGAGCGCCGTGACCGTGCTGACCGCCACGTTCAACGCCTGGGGCGGGTTGGAGCGAAGGCCGCCATTGACCCGGGCGTCGACCAGATTGGCGAGCGCATCCCACAAGGGATAGATCACCAGCAGGAAGGCCGCGGCGCCCGGCTGCCCGGCAAAGGCAATGGCGGCGGCAATCCAGATGACCGAGAATGCGGCGCGGGCGAAATAATAGGATCGCAGCCAGTTTGACTGGTTCGAAGACTGAGTTTGCATAGACAGGTTCCTTTGTGACGAGAAGGAGTCAATTCGGTTCCTGCACACCTTCTTGTGAACGGACGAGAGGAGCCTGAGGGGCTTGACAAGCTTCCTACCAGAAGGTAGGCGACGCTATGAAATCAGTGGCTTCGACCTCCGACAAGATCCTCGATGTCGCCCAATCGCTCATCGTGGCGGGCGGCTATAACGGCTTCAGCTATGCCGACATTTCGGACGCGATCGGCATCCGCAAGGCGAGCATCCACCACCATTTTCCTGCGAAGGCCGAGCTGGTCGCGGTGTTGGTGGATCGCTACACCAAGCAGGCGGCTGCAGGATTGCAGTCGCTGCGCGAGCAGGCCGCAAGCCCTGCCGATCAGCTGCAGTTCTACATCGACTACTGGCGTTCCTGCATTGAGAACGCTTCGCAGCCCTTCTGCATCTGCGCCATGCTTGCCAGCGAAATGCAGATGCTGCCCGATGAGGTCGCATCACGCGTTCGCACCCATTTCCGAAATCTTGCGGCATGGCTGACCTCGGTGTTGCAGGCCGGCTTCGAGCAGGGCCTGTTCCAGCTGGACAGGCGGCCGGAAGAGCGGGCCCAGATGCTGATGGCATCGGTCCATGGGGCGATGCTTTCGGCGAGGGCTCTTAGCGATCCTGGATTGTTCATCGCGGTGGTTGGACCTGAGATCGCGAGGCTGCGGACAGCATAACGATCTCCTCTTCCCAATCGGATGCCGCGCCGAGGCCCAAGAGAGCCTCATCCTGAGGCGCCCCGCAGGGGCCTCGAAGGACGAGGCGGGTGCGCTGTCGGTTAATGGCTGCAAGGAGCAGCGTTGAGGCGTGTCCTTCGAGGCTCCGGGCCTTTGGCCTTGCGCGCCTCAGGATGAGGGAGGTTGGAGGTGTGCCGCGCCGATGGCAACGGGCGTTGGCGGATGCCGCCCCAGCGCTCAAGAGAGCCTCATCCTGAGGCGTCCCCGCAGGGGCCTCGAAGGACGAGGCGGGTGCGCTGTCGGTTGATGGCTGCAAGGAGCAGCGCTGCGGCGTGTCCTTCGAGGCTCCGGCCTTTGGCCTGCGCGCCTCATCAGGATGAGGAGCGTTGGAGGGTGCCGCGCCCAACTCATGTGGCCAGAAATGCTGCGCCGTCATTCCCCGCCTTCTGTCAGTCCATCCCGCACGATCGCGTAATAGGCGGAAAGCTCGGGGATATCAGCGGCCAGCGTGTCGAAGACCGAGTCGGACGGCGCAAGCGTGCCGGCATACTTCGCCTCGATAAAACCCTCATGCGCGACCAGCGCTTCGGCATCGGCCTTATGCACGACGGTATAGATCGGCGAGGGCACGGTGCGGCCCTTGACGATGATGCGGTCGAGTTCGATCACCGTGTAATTGGCGGCGATCAGCCGTGCGGTTTCCTCGCCGAGCAGCAGCGCCACGCCGTAATTCTTCGAGGCGCCTTCCAGGCGCGAGGCCAGATTGACGCTGTCGCCGAGGCAGGAATAATCGAAGCGGCGGGTCGAGCCCATATTGCCGACGATGCATTCGCCGGTGTTGATGCCGACACCCATCTTCAGTACGTGCGGCTTGCGGCCGATTGCGGCCGCTTCCCGCTCCAGCTGGCTATTCAGCCGCGAGATCGCCGCCTGCATGGCGAGCGAGGCGCGCACGGCGTGCAACGCATGATCGGGATCGTCGAGCGGTGCATTCCAGAAGGCCATGATGCAGTCGCCCATATATTTGTCGATCGTACCGCCGTGATCCATCACCACGTCGGAGAGTGGCGTCAGCAGCCGGTTGATCAGGCCGGTCAGCTGTTCCGGATCGTCCTTCAGCGTCTCGGCGATGGTGGTGAAGCCCCGCACGTCGGAAAACAGCACCGAAAGCGTGCGCCGCTCGCCGCCGAGCTTCAGCTGCGACGGGTCGCTCGACAGGCGCCGGACGAGATCGGGCGAAATATACTGGGCGAAGGCGCGGATGATCTGGCGCTTGTTGCGGCGCTCTTCGGCATAGTCGAAGGCGGCCTGGCCGAAGGCGACCGCGATATAGGCGACCGTCGGCCCGAGCGGCGAAACGAAGACATGGCCAAGCCGGATGCCGGCGAAGCTGACGGCCGCGAAGGCGAGGAGGGCGGCGGCGCTGGTTACGATCGTCAGCCATCCCGTCGAGCGCCAGACGGTGAAGGCGGCAAGCAGCACCGAGATCAGGATGCAGGCGGCGACCGTCGGCAGGCGCGCTTCCGCGATCGACAGGCCGTAGCGGATATTGTCGTAAATCGTCGCCTGGATTTCGACGCCGGGGACGAGCTTGCCGGTGTGAACCGTATAGGGTGTCGCGAAGGCGTCGACGCCGCCCTTATCGATTTCAGGCGCATTCTGCAGGCTGAGCCCGACGAGGACGACGCGATCCTTGAAGTAACCCGGCGGCAGCAGATTCTCAGGGTCGAGCGCCTGGTAATAGGAGACGGTGGGATAGCTGCGAGCCGGTCCGAAGGACTGGATCAGTCGGCCGGCCGGCAGGATCTCCGCCTCCGCGCCCGAGGCCTTGGCCAGCATGGCGGCAAAGCCGTCCTCATAGCCGGGAATGCGGCGGAAGATGCCGTCGCCGCTGAGATCGACGGAGGCAATCCCGGTCACCGCACCTGCGTCGGTCAATGCCGGCAGCGGCGTGGCGCGGATCAGCTGCGAGGCCTGCGGCGTCTCGATCAGCGTTTCGTCCCCGGCAAGCACGACATCGGGACCGACGGCCCTGGCGATCGCCGCGTCGTTGCCGGGGTTGGAGGGCTCGGCCATAATGATGTCGAGGCCGATGACGCGGGCGCCCGCTGCACGCAGCTGGCTGATGAGCTCGGCATGCAGGCTGCGCGGCCAGGGCCATTGCGCGTTGATATCGGCGAGTGAGGGCTCGTCGATCGCGACGATGACGGGTCCGCCCTGCGGCGGACGCGGATCGTCGAACGTCGAGAGATAGTCGAAGCTTCTAAGCTCCAGCAGCGACCAGGCGGGCAGGCGCGACAGAAGCGAGATGGCGACCAGCACGGTCAGCGACAGGACCAGCAGCCGGAGGCGGCGGCTTCCGGCCTGGCCGCTGTCCAGTCCGGCCTGCCGCGGCTTGTGCTCCGCCCGCATCAGAAGCGGACTTTGAGCGTGCCCTTGAAGGCGCGGCCCCAGCCGGGCACGCCGGGCGTGATCTCGAAGTCCTCGTCGAGCAGGTTATAGGCGGCCGCCTCCAGCTCGATGCGCTTGTCGAAGGGTTCCCAGACCAAGTGGGCGTCGAGGCTCCAGTAATCGTCGAGCTTGGTGCCGAAATCATCGCCGTCGCGCTCACCGATGTAATTGGCCGCCACTGTCGCCTTGACCTTGGCCTCGTTGACCCAGGTCAGCGCAATCTGGCCGGAATTCCTCGGGATATAGGGGAGCGAGCCGCCGTAATTCGGCTCCAGCGGATCCTTGTTCTCGGATTCCATATAAGCATAGGTGGCGGAAAGGCCGAAACCATGACCGAGCACGACGTTGGCGGTGATGGCGGCGCGATCGAGGCTGCCGCGCGACAGCGGCAGACTATCCGAAGAGGGCAGCGAGATCAGCGGCAGGTCGATCGAGAAATCATGCAAGTCCTGGTGCTGATATTCGACCGAGGTGAAGAAGCGGTCGGTCCATTCGGCATCCCATTGCAACGCGACAGTATCAGTATAGCCATCGATGCCGACCGCGAGCTGGTTCGCCTGAAGGCCAAGGATGCCGATCGGCGCAAGCGTGGGAACGCCCGTGTCGGCGCTCTGGCGCATGAAAGCGGCGCGCAGCCAATGGTTCTGCGTCGGCGCCCAGGCAAGGCCGAAGCGTGGTTCGAGCCGGCTGACGTCAACGCCGTCGCCTTCCAGGCGCGTGCCGAAGAGCGCATATTCGGCCTTCAGGTTCGGTGTGATTTCGTGCAGGAGATCGACATAGGCGCGGCCGATATTGATGCGGGTCTCAACTTCCGTGGGTCCGTCGGTTACGCCGTCGACGAGGCCTGGAATGACATCCTCGAGATGGAAATAGGTCTCGCGCGACGCATCGAGCCATCCGCCCTCGATACCGTAACGCCAGGTCAGCGACCCGTCGCCAATAATGTGGCTGAGGGCCGCGATGTAGGCCTTCGAGTCATTCTCGTCGCTCGTTTGCAGGAAAGGCCTGATGTCCCGGCCGGGGCCGCCGAGAAGCGGCACGTCTGCCCAGTCGAAATGTATGTCGTTGGTGGTTTTGGCTTCGGTCTGCTGATAGAGCAGTGCAGCATTCAGGACGTTCTCATAGGCGAAGGTATGACTCCAGCCAAGGCCGGCGCTGGTAAGTCGGGTGGTGTCTCGCCGAGTTGTGTAGAGCGGCAGTTCGTCCGGCGCCAGGGGCAAGCCGAAAAAGCGCAATACGGGGTTCAGCGCGTCCGAGAGCGAGGGGTCCGTCGACAGCGCATTCAACGTTCCATCATTGTTGGCGTGATTGAAATAGGCCACGACGCGGTCATCCGGCGTCACCGTCGCCGTCAGATAGCCGTTGCCGCCGAGCAGCCTGTTGTCGGTCGCATATCCGCCGAAGTCGCGATAGTCCCCATCGAGCGCCAGCTCTTCCCAAGTCAGGTTGCCATAGAAGCTGATCGGGATCGTCTTGTTGGAATAGCCCTGGATATCGGCTTCGCCGATGCGTCTGGTATGGCCGTCGACGCTGTTGATGCCGCCGCCGAGCGAGCCTTCGATGAAGGGTACGTCGAACAGCGTAGCCGAGCGCGAACGGCCCGACAGCATGTGCGGAGAAAGCAGCAGGCCCTGGATGAAGGATGAGTAGCTCGACGCGTTGCCACGGTTCTGGATGATATTGTCGTCGCTGAAGCTCGTCGCGTTGACATAGGGGAAGATGCTGCCCTTGATCGACTGGTCGATATAACCGGTGCCTTTGAAGGGGTCGAAGGCGGCATCGCCGTAATAACGGCCCCAGGCATCAAGGCCCTGCAGGCGGAAGGCGTTGTTGAGCGTCGAACCGGCGTTCGCATTGGCGCCGAGGCCGCTGTAATCGCCGCCGCGAGCGCGCGAGCGGCGCAGGTATTCCTGCGCGTTGCGGATCGCGCCGTCGGCGTCGTAATCGTCGATATCGACAGCGGTGCGGAAGGCGGAAATGACCGGGTCGTTCTTATCGAGCCGGTCGGCATTGTCGAGCGCCTGCTGCGAAGGAATGCGGTCGCCTTTTTCATAATGGGCGGCGGCGAGCATCAGCTGGGATTGCGAATGCGCCGGGTTGGCGGTGCTGGCGGCAAGCAGGTCTTGCAGCGCCTTGTCGCGATCGCCGGTTTGCAGGTAATAGCGGCCCCGTGCGAGAAGGGCGATGTCGAACGAGGGATCGAGTGCAATCGCGGTGTCGATCTCGCGCTTGGCTTCCTTCATCCGCCCCTGGTCGAGATAGAGGATCGCCAGGTTTGCGCGCAGCAGCGGGTCTTGCGGGTCGAGCTCGATCGCCTTCTTGAAGGCTTTTTCCGCTTCGCCATTGGCATCGCGCGAGCTTTGCAGCAGGCCGAGCGAATTCAGCGTGCTTGACCCACCGGGGGCGAGCTCGATAGCGCGATTCAGGTCGGCAAGCGCGCCGTTGATGTCGCTCTCATACACCGCCTTGTAGCTCGCCCGGGCGGAGAGCGCTGTCGGATGATCGGGATCGAGCGCCAGCGAGCGTTCTATCGCTTGCTTCATCTGCTCGCGGTCATCGGTGAGCTGGGCCAGCTCGGCGCGGACCGCCGGCAGGGTCGGATCGTCGGGATAGCGCTGTTCCGCCTTCCTGATGATCTCGATCGCTGCGCGCGGGTCTTTCAGGAAGCCTGTCGTATAGGCCTCCATGATTGCGCCATAGGGGCCGGTGGTGTTAGCCGGCGGCTGTTCGGCATGGGCGGGATCGGCGAGCGAGCGGGCGAAATATCCGCCATATTGCGCCATATTGCGGCGTGACGGGTCGAGATGCGGCAAAGCCTTCTGGAAGAGCCTGGCGGCGTCGCCGTAGCGCTTCTCCGAGCCGGCGATGGTGGCGTCGATCAGGTCGACGCGCGCCTGCTGGGCCGCCGTCAGCTTGCGGCCGCGGATATTCTGCAAGGTTGCGGCCGCGGCCTGGCGGCCGTCGAAGGCGCTCTGCACTTCGGCAAGTTCCAACCAGTCCTCGGTCGTGCGCCGCTCCGGCGGCAGCGCCAGCAGACGGCGGCGCTCGGTGGCCATACGGTCGGCCCGCAGCGGCGACGTCGGCATCAGATCGAAGCCGTCGCGCAGGTCGAGATAGAACAGCATCTGTTCCCGGTCATCGGGATTGACGCTGATGATCTTGTGCGGCGCCTGGCCGATGGTGGCGACCGCACCTTCGCCCTCGCTCACCTCGACACTGCCCTGCAGATTGCTGAGCGCGACGCGGCCTTCGAGCACGATCATCGAGGTCTTGGCGCCCTCGACGGTCATCGTCCAGTCGGTGCCGCGGATCGCGGCCGCGGCGGCCGGGGTTTCGACCGTCAGGCCCTGGCCGCCGCGCTGGGCGCGGGCCCAGATGGTGCCGGCCTGAAGCTCGAGCACCGTATCGCCGCTCGCGGCCATCTTCTTGACCTGCAGCGAGGAATTGCGGCCGAGGCGGACCTGGGTGTGATCGGAAAAGACGATGGCGAGCTGGCCGTTGGCGTTGGTGCGCAGCACGTCGCCGGTCAGAAGATCCTGGTTGATGTCGACGACGCGCCAGTCCGATACGTCTATGAAGCGGACCTCTTCGCCGGTCTTGCGGGCGATGACGGAGCCGGCGACCGGGGTTGCACGCGGCACGGGATCGGCCATGACAGGCAGCCCGAAACCGGGCACGGCAAACGCCAGCGCCATGCCGATGCGACAGATGTTATTGGAATAACCCCGCATGATCTCGACCCCATCCCCGTCTTCCCCTTTGTCCGTGTAGAGTGGAAAAGTCAAGCATGTTGCACACGTGTTCTTGCTTTCGTTCCAAAGTGTAATATCAGGGAAACACTTTAGGGGATGGAGTATTCAGGTGAGCGAATTCGAAAGTGCCACGGAGGTTATGCTGAGCCGGCCGTCGAGCGGCGATGTCGGTTCCGAGTATTTCGACCACATCAAGAAAATCAACGACATATTCTACGATCAGATCAAGATATCCGATCAGAAGGCCGCCTATATCTTTACTTTTATGCTCGCCTTTCTGGTGAGCTCCAGTGAGGTGAGGGCAGTCTTCAGCCTGACGCGTTATGTCAGCGGAGCGCCGGGCAGCCTTCTGTTCTCCGGCTTGCTTGCCGCAGCCTCGGTCTTCTCCATTCTCTCGGCGATCCTGGTCGTTCTGCCTCGTCGTCTGGGCACCTCGACGTCGCTGTTCTGGGGCGCCTGGCCCAAGCACCGCGACCTGTTCTTCGAGGCGGCGCTGCGGCGCGATGCGCGCTACCTTTTCGATCAATATCTCGAAAACGCCGAAATTCTTTCCTGCATCGCCCGCAGCAAATATCGCTGCGTCACATTCGCCTTTCGCGGGTTGATGGTGAGCGTCATTGCCTATGTGCTGCTGTTGGCGGCAGGCTGAGCGCAAGCGAAGGCAAGATTGCAGGGCGCGCTGAGACGCGCGCGCCCCGCTCATTCAATCCTCGACTTCGATAACGAGCTCGATCTCGACCGGCATGCCGAGGGGCAGGCTGGCGACGCCGAGGACGACGCGGCCGGAGAGCTTTTCCTCGCCGAAGACCGCAAACAGCAATTCGGACGCGCCGTCGGCGACCCTGGGGTGGTCGCGGAAATCGCCTTCGGTGGCGATATAGACGCCGAGCTTCACGACCCTCACGACGCTATCCAGCGAGCCGAGATAATCCCTGGCGGCGGAGAGCGCGCTCAGCGTCGCCGTCTCGGCTGCCTTGCGGCCGTCTTCCGATGTCAGCGCGCCGCCGACACGGCCGATATAGCGGGGCTCATGGCCGACAACCGGCAGCATGCCGCTGAAGAAGACCAGATTGCCTGTTCTCGTCGCCTCGACATAGGCGCCAAAGGGTGTCGGCGGCGGGGGAAGGGTGATGCCGAGTTCCTGCAGCCGCCGTTCCGCGCCGGCTGCCTGCGCTTTCTCATGGTTTACCATTTGCCCAGATGTGCGCCGCCATCGACGTGCAGCACCTCCCCGGTGACGCGCGGAGCTTCAGTGAGGAAGACCACCGCGTCGACGATTTCAGCGACATTCGAAATGCCTGTCATCGGCGACAGCGTCCTCAGGAACTCCTTCGGATTGTCCTTGTGAAGGGGCGTGTCGACGACGCCGGGGGCGACCGTGTTGACGCGAATTCCCTCGCTTGCATACTCCATCGCAAGGTTCTTCGAAATCGCGTCGATGCCGCCCTTGGTCATCATTGCCACGGAAGCGGGCATGCCGGCGATCGGATGATCGATCAGCGGCGTGGTGATGCTGACGACGCTGCCGCCCGTCTTCTGGGCGAGCATCTGCCTGATGACCCGCTGCGTCAGGTGCAGGAAGCCTTCGAGATTGGTCGACGAGAGCTTACGGAAGTCGGTCATCGTGTAATCGACGAACGGCTTGGTGAAGAAGATGCCGGCATTGTTGACGAGCGCGTCGATCGAACCGAACCGGTCGATTGCGGTTTTGGCGACGCGGGCCGCTGTTTCGGGATCGCCGATGTCGCCGTCGACCAGAGCCAGCCTGTCGGAAGCCTGGAAGGCATCCGAAGCGCTGACCTGACGCGAGGTGGCAACAACGTTGTAGCCGCGCTCGACGAAGGCGTTAACGAGCCCCGCTCCGATGCCCTGGGAGGCGCCCGTGACGATGACAGTCCTTTGCTTGGTCATGTTGAACTCCATAATCTGGTTCGGGCAACGCGGGCCTGGCTAGGTGGGTCGCTCGAGATGGGGCCGCTGCGATCGCGCCGCCATCGGGTTGTTGGTTTGTTTTCGCAAGGTGAATATGGCGAAAACGTCATTGCTCGATTAGATGGAAATATCTGGATTCTCTTTTGCATCAGTGCAAAAGTGCCGGCATGGCCGATCTCAACGACATCGCCGTCTTCGTGAAGGTGGCGCAATATGGCAGCTTCAGCCGCGCCGCCCATTCGCTCGGCATGCCTGTCTCGACCGTCAGTCGGAAGGTGACGTCGCTCGAAGAGCAGCTCGGCGTGATGCTGATCCAGCGCACGACCCGCAAGCTCAGCCTCACCGCGCAGGGCCGGGCCTATTACGACAGATGCAGCGAGCCGCTTGCTCATCTCATCGACGCCGAGCAGGCGCTGACTGAAACGCAGAGAAAGCCGGAAGGCCTGCTGAAGATCTCGGTGCCGGTCATCTTGGGCCAAGAGGTCTTCTACGAATTCATCTCCGATTTCCTGAAGGCCTATCCCGAGATCCAAGTCGATCTTTTCGTCACTAACCTGTTCCTTGATCTGGTCGCGGAGAATATCGATCTCGGCATCCGCTTCGGCGACCTCAAGGATTCCACCATCGTCGCCCAGCGGCTCGGCAAGAGCGTGCGCTATCTGGTCGCCGCGCCCGACTATCTCAGGGACAGGGCGCTTCCCACGAAGCCCGAAGATCTCAAGGACCATCGGTGCGTGCTCCTGAACGGGCGCAACGGCGAAGCGGAATGGCATCTCGTCAGCGGCCGCAAATCGGCCGACGTGCGCGTGTCGGGGCCGGCATCGAGCCGCGATTTCGATGCGGTCAGCGCCTTCACCTATCGTGGCCACGGCATTGGGCTCCTGCCTTCGACCTATTGCGACGAGCAGATCCGAAGAGGCGCGCTCATCCGCCTGCTGCCGGACTGGTCGTCGCCGGAAATCTTCGTGCACGCGGTCTATCCCACGCGCCGCTTCCTGCCCCTGCGCCAGCAGGTCTTCCTCGACGCGCTGAAGGCATGGAAAAGTCCTTTGTGGCTGCCGTTGCATTGAGGGGTGCCATCACCGAAAATTGAAGCCGTGCGCGTGGCGGTGCGTCCTTCCCAGGCGAAGCTGTGCTAGAGTCGCCCGGCTTGAGAATGGCGCGGGGATCTGCCGATGCTGACGTCACTTGCGGTGCTCATGGGTCTTTCCGGTGTCGTGCCGACGGCGCAGGCTGCGGCAAACGATGTCGACGTGACGCTGGTGCTTGCCGTCGACACCTCGCGCTCGATGGATTTCGAAGAGATCGGCATCCAGCGCGACGGTTATGTCGCGGCGCTGAAACACAAGGAATTCATCGACGCGGTGAAGGGCGGGCTTACCGGCCGCATCGCCATCAGCTATTTTGAATGGGCGGGCTATGTCGTCCAGGGTTCGGTGATCGACTGGCAGGTGATCGAGACGGAGCAGGATGCGATTGCCTTTGCCGACAAACTCGACGCCCGGCCGATCGGCACGCAGCGGCGCACCTCGATCTCCACCGCGATTGCCCAGGGCGTCAGCATGATCATCGCCAGCCCCTTCCGGGGCAGGCGGGAGGTGATCGATGTCTCCGGCGACGGCCCGAACAATTCCGGCAATCCCGTCACGCCCGTCCGCGACAAGGCGGTGGCATCAGGCATGGTCATCAACGGCCTCGCCCTCATGCTGCGGCCTTCCGATGCGCCTGACGGGCTCGACAAATATTATGCCGACTGCGTCATCGGCGGCCCCGGCGCCTTCGTGCTGCCGGTTCGCAAGATCGAGGACTTCGCCGTCGCCGTGCGCCGCAAGCTGGTGATGGAGATCAGCGGCCTGTCTCTTCCGGCGACGGTGCAGCCGATCGCCGGCACGGAGCCGGCAACGGACTGCTTGATCGGGGAGAAACAATGGCGGGATATGTTTGACCGGTGAGAGGGCTGCTGGCCCAACCCGATGATCAATGGCTATCGGGACTGGCTCGACGGCATGGTGGCGGCAGCGAAGGCAGCCAGGCGGTGAGCCCCGCGAGAGCGATGCTGAAGCGCGTCCTTCGAGGCGCAGCCTAACGGCCGGAAGCCCGAAGGACGCGCTGCAACGGTGTTCCCTGCATTTATTGCTGTTCGGAGCACCCGTCTCGCGCCTCGGGATGGGGCTCTTCACTGCCTATAGCGGCAGCTCTCTGCCGGCTTGTTCGCTGACCATATATTTGGCGTACCAGTCCGGCCAGTTCTCGTCGTATTTGCCGCCGTTGCGTTTCTCGTGTTCGCCGTGGGCGGCGGCAGCGCGGCGGAGCGCGGAGGCCAGGTCGCTCGAGGTGGAGAAGACGGTCTCGTCGGCGTCGATGCGGCCGGGCAGGCGGGTGGTGACTTCCTGGAACAGCCAGCCGTTGCCGTCAGGATCCTTGAAGGAGGCGAAGGAGCGGTAGCTGCGGTGCTCGGGATCGCGGCCGGCGATGCGCAGGCGCCCGAAGAGATAGGGTTCGTCCTTGCCGGCATAGACGCCCGATGCGTCGTGGAAGACCTCGCTCACCTCGACGCCGCGGGCGATGAGATCGCGGCGGGCGGCCTCGATGTCGGAGACGATGAGGTAGAGGCCTTGAGCGGAGCCGGGCGCGGCGGCGGTCACGTTCCTGCCGAAGATGATGGCGCAGCCGGAGCCGGGCGGCGTGAACTGGATCACGCGGAAATCGGCATCATTGGCGAAATCGGCATCGAGCCGCCAGCCGAGGCCGTCATAAAAGCGTTTGGCGCGGTCGACGTCGGAAACGGGGATGACCACCACTTCGAGTTTGGTGTCGGCGGGCCGTGTTCTGATGGATTCTGTGGGGGTTTCACTGCGCATTGCATTGCTCATCTTCAGCTCCTCGACGTTTGGACGCATTAAGAATGGCGATACATGTCGTGCGCGAGTGGACCACAGCGCGGGCAGGGCGTCGAATCAATTCTTCTGTCGGCAAGGAGAAGACGGCGGGCCAGCCCCGCCGTCAGCGCAGTCTCCTACGCCGCAAGAGCGGCGCGCGTCTTGCCGATCATCAGGGCAGCGCGGGCCGCCTCGCGGCCCTTCTCCACGAAGTGCGCGCGGTAGATCTGCGTGTGGTGCTCGGTTTCCTGATACTGATGCGGCGTCAGCGAAACCGACAGCACCGGCACGCCGGTGTCCATGCCGGCGCGCATCAGCCCGTCGACGACGGCCTGGGCGACGAATTCGTGACGATAGATCCCGCCATCGACGACGAAGGCGGCGGCGATGACGGCGGCATAGCGCCCGGTCGCCGCAAGATCGCGCGACAGCAACGGCATTTCGAATGCGCCGGGAACGTCGAACACGTCGATCTGCTCAGCCGGAATGAGCTGCTGGAAACCTTCGAGCGCACGGTCGACGATATCCGCGTGCCAGCCGGCTTTGACGAAGGCATAACGGGTGGGTGTCATGGTAATCTCCTTTGGCGTACAGACACGTCACCCAAGGCGATCACGAACGTTGACCGGCTGCCGGCGAGGGCAGCAGGAACGCGCGTTCTCTTTCATCCGGACTATGACCGTCGGCTCAGGCATCTCACCTGATCTGCTGACCCTTCGTTAAGAAGGCGCTCGCGGGCTCGCAATCGAAACTGCATACCGCCGGTAGGGACTTTCACCCCGCCCTGAGAACGGCGCGGACAATAGGGGCAAGGCGAGGGGCTGGCAATAGGGGAATTGGTTTTGGTGATAGGGGCTGCAATCTTAGGGGGCGTCATGCTTCGGCTGATCGTCCTCCACCAACCTATCCACAGCCGTGATGGAAGCCACTTGCCTTTCGCTTGCCGCTCAAGGCGTTCGTCGCTTTCGCTCCTCACCCCCCTCATCTGCCCTAACGGGCATCTTCTCCCCGCTGGGGCGAAGGGGGAGCAAGCCGCACGGGTCGTCATTCCCATAGCGAACGTTTCAAAGGAGCGAGACGCTTCTCCCCGGCGGGGAGAAGATGCCGGCAGGCAGATGAGGGGGTGAGCGGCTGAGCCGCGAATGCACGGAGCGGAAGCGAAGGGCACCATGACGAGTGGCGTTGCAACGGTTTAGTAGCGGCAGCGGTGCCGACGATGCGAGGAGCGGCTTCCATCGCCCTTGCTGTGCGTGCACTCGCGCCTACATCCCTCCGGAGCACATTCACGCCGAAGCAGCATGACGCCCCGTCCCGCATGAGGCGGGGCAGGCCGTGACCATCATGGGAGGGAGGCATGCCAGAGTCTTTTGTCGTGCGCCGTGAGGCGCATATTGCGGCGCCGCCGGCTGCGGTGTTTGCGCTGATGACCGATCCGGAGAAGATTTTGCGCTGGATGGGAACGGAGGCCGAGATCGAGCCGGAGCCGGGCGGTCTTTATCTCGTCAACGTCACCGGCGCCCGCTTTGCGCGAGGCTCGTTTCGCGAGGTCGTGCCGGTGCATCGGCTTGCCTATAGCTTCGGATGGGATGGCAGCGAGGTCGTGCCGCCGGGCTCCAGCCTGGTCGAGATCGACCTGATCGAGCAGCCGGATGGGACGTTACTCCGACTCACCCATAGCGGCCTGCCGAGCGAGGAGCAGTGCGCCGGCCATGCCGAGGGCTGGGAGCATTATCTCGGGCGGCTCACCGCGGTCGCCGCCGGGCGCGATCCGGGGCCGGATCCTTTTTATGGCAGGACATGAACGATTTTTCGCGGGCGTGTGACGCTTCTCAAGCGCTTGCCGCTGCGGGAAAAACGCCCGGCCGGCGCTCCGGCCGACCGTCAAAAAGCAAGGTTTTGTCACCTGCAAACATGAATGCCCGGTTCATCTCCAGTTCAATTTGGCGGCCCTAAAGTGGGTACGGCTGGATGAAATGGAGTTTTCGATGAAGGCACTATCTATCGCGGCTGCCTTGCTCGCTGGCAGCCTTTCGATCGGCTCTGCGCAGGCGATGCCGATGGGGACAATCAATGTCGAGAGCAAGGTCACAAGCGACGTCACCAAGGTCGACTACGCCTGCGGCCGCGGCTGGCACCTGACCCGCTGGGGCGAATGCCGCCGCAACTGGCGACGCCCGCCGCCGGTGGCTTTCTATGGTGGTCCACCTCGCTGGGGTTGGGAGCGCCGCCACCGCGACTGGGATGGCCCGCGGTGGCGCCATGAACGCCGCTGGGATCGCGAACGCCGCTGGCGGGACGACTACTAAAAGCCTCTGCATGAGGCTGACGGGCGAGGCCGGCGCGATGTTTCGCCCGGCCTTTTCTTTTGGAAACTGTCATTGCGCTCAGGTCAGATCCGGCTGACGAGCCAGTACTTGCCGTCGATCAGTTCCTCGAGTTCGGCCGGATCCTTGACGCCGAACTCAAACCACTCGACGAGTTCCTTCGCTTTCAGACGGCTTTCGTCCGCCGTAAACTCGATTCCATAGCGCGCGCACCAGCGCCGCAGGATCGACGTCAACAACGTCATGTCGTTTCCGTCCAGCGGATCTTTCGGCCAGAATGTCGTGCCCATCGCAACCCCTCAATCGCGGATGACCCGACACTACAATGGAATCAGAGCCGCGCAAGTTTAAAGTGTTATTTTTCTGTTTTCCACCGGTGTGATGTTTGACAGTGTTGTTGTTGCATGAAGCCCGAGGGGAGAGCGGGCGCGGAAGCGTCGGCTTGCGGAGGTCTGCCGGCGATGTCATCCTAAGTCATGGATCTGCCTTCCTTCGTTGCCTGGCTGGTTGACGAGGCCGCTGCCTCGCCCGCTCCCGAACGGTTCCTCGCCGAACTCGGGCGCCGGCTGCTTTGCGACGGCTTGCCGCTTGCCGGCGGCGCGCTGACACTTTCAGTGCCGCATCCGATCATCGCCCGGCGCACCTGGCTTTGGCGGGCGGAGACCGGAGCCGTTATCGAGGCGCTGGCCTTCGCGGTGGCCCCGCCGGTCGAGGCCGGGCGCGAGTGGCTGGCCGGGCTCGGGCCGGTATGGGAGGACGGGATTGGAACCTCGCCGGAGAGCCCGCTGCTCGGCTGGGCGGGTATCGCCAATGGGGCCGGGAGGGACGCCTTTGACCCGGCCGACGCGGATCGTCTGCGCGAGGTGGCGCGCTTTGCCGCTGCGCCGCTTGCGGCACTCGCGGCGCGGGAGGCGCGGGCTGCCCTGCTCGAAGCCTATCTCGGCCGGCGCAGTGCCGCGCGGGTACAGGCCGGGGCGCTTGCCCGGGGCACCGGGGAGACCATTCGCGCGGCGCTTCTCTGCGCCGACCTGCGCGACTTCACCGCACTCTCGGAGGTGACGGAGCCGCACGCGATGATCGCGACGCTCGATGCCTGGTTCGACCGCGTCGCCGGCGCCGTACACGCCTTCGGCGGCGAGGTGCTGAAATTCATCGGCGACGGCGTGCTGGCGATCTTCCCGGTCGCGGCTGCGCCAGGCAAGGCCCAGGGAGACCGTGACGCCTGCGAGGCGGCGCTGAGGGCCATCGCCGCCAGCCGCGCCGGCATGGCCCATCTCGACCAGGTACGCCGGGCGCAGGGCCTAGCGCCGCTGCCCTTCGGGGCCGCGCTGCATTTCGGCGAAATCCTGTGGGGCAATATCGGCGCGGCGGACCGGCTGGATTTCACCGCCATCGGCCCCGCCGTCAATCTTGTCAGCCGGCTCGAAGGGCTCTGCAAGCCGCTCGGCCGCAGCGTGCTGATCTCGGGGGCGGTGGCGGCGAACACGTCGGCGCCGCTCGTGCCCCTCGGAGAGCACGCTTTGCGTGGCATCGCCGATCCTTGTGCGGTCTTCACCCTGCCGGAGGATTGAGCCCGAGGGCGGTGCTGCCGGAAGGCGCCGCAGACGCGGGGGCTTCCGGCCGCGACTTTTATCGTTCGCGAAGCGCAGGCAAGAATCATGATTGTGAAGCTCCTCTTTTTTGGCTAAAGCCTGTCCGCACATCGAATGAGGGGGTTCAAACATGGATCAATACGCACGCAAATTTTTTTCCGTCCTGGGACTGTCGGCAATGCTGATGGCCGGTGGCGCTCAGGCCGAAGACGGCAAGAAAGTCTCGATCGTCGATGATCGCGGCGTGACTGTCGAAGTCCCGGCGCAGCCGAAACGTATTGCCTCGATTTCTTATTTCGCCGATGACGTTGCGCTCGCGCTCGGCATCAAGCCGGTCGCCAGCACCTATATGACGGCTGGCCGCGAGCCCGCTTTCCTGCTCGGCCTGACCTCAGGGATGAAGCAGATCGGCCAGCGCGCCAAGCCCAATCTCGAGCTACTTTCCGAAGCCAAGCCGGATCTGATCATTGCGATCCGCCGCTATACGGTCGGCAATGCAGCGCAGCTGCAGAACATCGCGCCTTACGTTGCCTATAATATGGAGCTGCTCGAAGAGAGCTACAGCGAGACCGCAGCACTTTCCAAGCTGCTCGGCAAGCCGGAGCGCGGCGAGCAGCTGAACGCCGATTTCCGTAAGCATCTGGCGGAGTTCGCCGCCAAGGCGCCGAAAGACAAGCATCCGCGCTTCCTGATCATGTGGGGCGGTGCGACACCTTTCGCCTTCCACACGGAAAACACCTCGGCCTCGATCGTCGCTGCGATCGGCGGCGACAATATTCCCGGCCCGAAGACCCCGGGCGGCGAGTTCGGCATCGACCTCAGCCTGGAAACGATGCTGGAGAAGGACCCGGAGGTCATCTTCGTCTACGATTCCGGCCCGGATCGTCCGCATGAGAGCAATCCGATCTGGTCGCAGCTGTCGGCGGTCAAGAACAACCGGGTCTTCTATGTCGGCGACCAGTGGGTCGAGACCAACGGTCCGATCGCCCGCGAAATCGTACTGCGCGAGGCCGCGCACTACCTCTATCCCGACACTTTCCCGGCCGTCGACGTCAAGGCGGAAGCTGCCAAGCTGATCCCGGCCGAACTGCAGAACTAAGCCAGGGACAAGACCGGCGATGAGCCCCCGGCAATCATTCCTGGCCATCGGGCTCATCGGCATCGCGACAATGTTGGCGGTGTTGCTTGGCTTGCTGATCGGCGCCAAGACGCTGTCGGCCGAGACCGCCATCCGCGTGCTCCTGGCGCCGGACGGCAAGATCGAATCCATCCTCGTCTGGACGCTGCGGCTGCCGCGCAGCCTGACCGCGGCTGCCGGCGGGGCGGGCCTTGCCGTTTCCGGCTATGTGCTGCAGACGCTGACCCGCAATCCGTTGGCCGATCCCGGCATCACCGGCGTCACATCGGGGGCGGTCGCGCCGATCGTCTGCTGTTTCGTCTTCCTGCCGTGGCTTTCGCCGGCCTATTATCCCTTCATCGGCCTTGCCGGCGGGCTTGCAGCAGCCTCGGTGACGTTCTGGGTGTCGCATGGCGGGCAGGGGCGGCCGCTGCAGCTTGCGCTCGGCGGTGTCAGCGTCTCGCTCTTCCTGGGTGCGATCACCACCTATGTGCTGCTTTTGACGGGGCCGCAATCGGCATCGCTGCTCTTCTGGCTTGCCGGCGGCTTCCAGGGGCGCACCTGGTCGCATCTCTTCTACATGCTGCCCTGGACGATCGCCGGCGTCGCCGGCGCGCTGCTGCTGCGGCGCGTCATCGCCATGTTCATGCTGAGCGATCATGCGGCGGCCGGCATGGGCCTGCAGCTCGGCCTGTGGAAGCCCCTCATCCTCATTCTCGCCGTTCTTCCGGTCGCTGGCGTCGCGCCGGTCGCCGGACCGGTCGCCTTCGTCGGGCTGGCCGCTCCTCACATCGCCCGGCTGCTCAAGCCGCGCGACACCGGATGGGAGATTGGGCTCAGCGCTGCCCTCGGCGCGCTGATCGTCACCGTCGCCGACGTCTTGGCGCGCAGCATCGCCATTCCGCGTGAGCTGCCGGTCGGCATCGTCACCGCGCTGCTTGGCGGTCCTGTTTTCATCTATCTCGTCCAGCGCGGGCGGCTGAGCCTTGCAGGTGAAGCACGATGAGCGCCCCGGCATCGACGACGGCTGCTTCGCCAGGCCTCGGCATGTCCGCCGCACTGGCCATCCTGACGGTCCTGTCGCTGGCGGCGGCGATCTTCCTCGGCGTTGCCGATATTCCGATGGCCGATGTCGCGGCCGTTTTGACCGGCGGCGGCTCGGCGGAAGCGCGGCTGATCATTCTCGATATCCGGCTGCCGCGCATCGCCACCGGCATTCTGGCCGGCATTCATTTTTCGCTGGCGGGATATCTGCTGCAGACCATCACCCGCAATCCGCTGGCCGATCCGTCGCTGATGGGCGTGTCGCAAGGGGCGACGCTGTCGGTGACGATCTTCCTGCTCTTCACCGTCTATATCTTCGAGCCGGGCTCGAACACCCTTGCCGAGCTGCCGGTAGCATGGCTGCCGGCCGCGGGGCTTGCCGGCGGCCTGCTTGCGGGCGGCATCATCTATCTCCTGGCTTTTCGCCTCGGCCTCAGCGCGCTGCGCATTACGCTCTGCGGCGTGGCGGTCGGGGCGGTTCTCCATGCGGTGGCGATCGGCCTCATCGCCGGCTGGGGATCGGCCCGCATCGAGATCATCCTCGAATGGCTGTCGGGCAGCCTTTACGCCCGCAGCTGGGATCACGCACTCTTCCTGCTGCCCTTCACCATCGCCGGGCTCGCCATGCTGCCGGTCATCTACCGCCCCTTGACGCTGCTGCAGTTCGATGCATCCGTCGCCCGCTCTTTCGGGCTCGGCTATAAGAGACAGTTCTCAATCGTGCTGATCGCATCTTCTGCGCTTGCGGCGAGTGCGGTCGGCGCGGTCGGCCCTGTTGTTTTCATCGGTCTCGTCGTGCCGCATCTCGCCCGTTTCCTGGCGGGGCGGAATTTCTTGCTGTCGCTTGTTCTGACGATCGTGCTCGGCGCCGTCATCGTCACGCTTGGCGATCTCATCGGCCGGCTGCTCGGCCAAGCCGAGGAAATCCCGATCGGCGTGGTCACGGCCGTCTTCGGCGTACCGCTCTTGCTCGCGCTGCTGCGCAAAACCATGTGAGGCCGAAATGCCATTGTCCTGTTCCGACCTCTCGGTGATGTACGGCCAGCGAAAGGCCCTTAACGGCTTCAGTCTTTCGCTCGAGAAGGGCGAAATCCGGGCGCTGATCGGCCCGAACGGCTCGGGCAAGAGCACGGCGCTGCATGCGCTGGCCGGGCTGATCCGGCCGGCCGGGGGCCGGGCGTCGCTCGGCGGCGTTGCCGTCGCCTCGATGTCACGCCGCATGGTGGCGAAGAGGCTTGCCTTCCTGCCGCAGCAGCCGACCGCGCCTGATGAAATGACCGTCGCCCAGCTCGTGCGCCAGGGCCGCTATCCGCATGTCGGTCTGTTCCGCTCCTATGACAGCCGTGACGAAGACGCGATCGAATGGGCGCTCGAAAGCACCGGCTTGTCCGGGCTTGCCGACCGCAGCCTTCGGGAACTCTCCGGCGGCGAGCGGCAAAGGGCCTGGATATCGGCCGCTCTCGCCCAGGAAGCGGAGATCCTGCTGCTCGACGAGCCGACCTCCTTCCTCGATATCGGCTACCAGGTGGAGGTGCTCGACCTCGTGCACCGGCTGAGCCTCCATGACATCAACCAGGCCATCGCCGTCAGCGACCGCATCTCGCTGCTCGAAAAAGGCGAGCTCAGATTCGACGGCGCGCCGCGCGAGCTTGCCGAACGCGGGCTGATCCAGGAAATCTTCCGCGTCAGGGGCCGCTTCGTCCAGGTCGCGCCCGACAGCCCGCCGCATTTCGATGTCGAGCTGATGCGGCTTCAGCGAGCTTAGCGCTTCACCAGCCTGAAGACGATCTTCGTCTGGGTGTAGTAGTTCAGCGCATCGGCGAAATCAGGCGTCCAGCCGTCTGCGACGAAGGGAATGAAGCCGTCATATTCGAGCTTGCGGGCGGAGACGTCGAAGCCCGCCTTTTCGAAGGCGCGGCCGTAATCGGTGATCGACCGGTCCTGGACGGCGGTGTTGGTGCGGTTGGCGACGAGCTCGCGCCATTTCGGCCAGAGCGGGTTATCCGTATGGCATCCCGTTACTGCATAGTAGACGCCGCCGGATTTTAGCGCCCGCCAGATGTCGGTGGCGTGTGCGTCGATATCGGGAACGAGGTAGATGACCTCATGGCTGAGGGCGAGATCGAATTCTTCGCTCCAGCCGTCGAGCCTGCCGCCGACCTGATGCTGGATCGGCAGATTGCCCTTCAAGGTTTCGGCCTTGGCGATCGAGGTTTCGGCAATGTCGATGCCGAGCGCCTTGCGGAAGGGGCGGATCGCATAGAGATGGCGCAGCAGGCCGCCCTGATTGCAGCCGAAATCGAGCACGCTCTTGTCGGTCAGGTCGCGCTCGAGGATGAGGTCGATCAAGTGGCGCCAGATGGGCGCATGTCCATCGGCCATCCTGTCTTCGGCATCTGGATCGATATACCACGTGCCGATGTTTTTCTGCGCTTCCTCAGCCATCCTCTTGCCCCTCGCATCATGCCGATCACGGTGATGGTCTTAGGATGCGTTGTCATGCTTGGCTAGATCGGAAGGCGGTTTTCGAGCGCCTTCCACAGCCGTCAGGTATTTTGCAAAGAAAACTTTGCAAAGATATGTGTGCGATTGTATGCTTTGGGGATGAAACATCCGCACCCTAAACCTGCCGCAGATGCCCGCACCGTCAGCCGGGTCGTGCCCGAGCCCACCGCGCTGAAGGCGCTGGCGCATCCTGTGCGGCTGCGCATGCTCGGCATGCTCCGGATCGATGGTCCCGCCACGGCGACGCAGCTTGCCGCGCGGCTCGGCCTGAACAGCGGCGCGACGAGCTATCATCTGCGCCAGCTCGCCCAATACGGCTTCATCGAGGAGGCGCCGCATGCCTCGCGGCGCGACCGCTGGTGGCGCGCCAGCCACGAGCTGACCTCGGTGCCGGCGAGCGAATCCGAAGGGGAGGCGCTCGATCTCGACATCGCCTTCAATCAGGCCGCACTCTCGCTGCAAGTCGGCCAGATGCAACAGGCGCTGGAGGAATATGCCGAGCTGCCGCCCGAATGGCGCAAGGCGACGGCTGCCGAAGACATCATCATCCCGATGACGGCGGCACAGGCCGAGGCTCTGACGAAACGGCTGAGGGATGTCATCCTGGAAGCGATGCAGGCGGCCCCACGGCTGGGGGAGGCGGCGTCGCAGGAAGCCGGCATGGTTCCCTTCTATGTCATGCTGCACGCCTTTCCCTACCCCGGCCGCTTGCCGCATCGTGAAGGCGAGGGCGAGCCGTGAGACCGGGCCGGCCGTTCCTGGCGCTCGCGGCTGCCGAGACATTCTCGCTCTCCGGCACGCGGCTTTCGACCATCGCCATTCCCTGGCTGGTGCTGAGCACGACGGGCAGCCCCGTGCTGACGGGGCTGACGGCGATGATGGAAATGCTGCCCTATGTCGTCGCCAAGGCGCTCGGCGGACCGCTGATCGACCGCGCCGGCGCCAAGCGCATCGCCATCATCTCAGACACCGCTTCGGTGCTCGTGGTCGCTCTGGTGCCGCTTCTGGATATCTTCGGCCTGCTCGCCATGCCGGTGCTGCTACCGCTCGTCTTTGCCATGGGCGTGCTGCGCGGACCCTCCGATGCGGCCAAGCAGGCAATGGTTCCCGATATCGCCACGCTCGCCGGCGTGCCGCTCGAAAGGGTGACCGGCGTCGCAAGCGCCATCGAGCGGCTGGCGTCGACGGCGGGCGCGGCCGGCGCCGGCGCTTTGATCGGGCTGATCGGCCCGGGCCAGGCGCTGCTCGTTAATGCCGCCACCTTCGCCGCCGCAGCACTAATCGTTGCTGTGGGCATACCCGGAACGCGCCGCGCGCCCGCGCTTGAAACTCCACCGGCCGAACCGGCCTCCTATTTCGACGATCTCCGCGAGGGTTGGCGATTTCTGCGGGGCGATGCCGTGCTCGTCAGCATTGTCGCCATGGTGGCGGCCACTAATCTCTTCGACCAGGCCTATCATGCCGTGCTGCTGCCGGTCTGGACACGGGATGCCGGCCATGGTCCGGAACTGCTCGGGGCGATGTTTGCCGCCTTCGCCGGCGCCTCGATCGCAGGTGCTGCGATTGCCGCGGCGATCGGCGAGCGCATGCCGCGCCTGACGGTCTATACGGTGGCCTTCCTCCTAACCGGCTTTCCGCGCTTCCTCGTTCCGGCGCTGGATGCGCCCATCGGCCTCGTCTTTGCGACGCTCGCCATCGCAGGCTTCGCGTCGGGCTTCCTCAACCCGATCCTGTCGGCGGTCATCTTCGAGCGCATCCCCAAGCCGCTGACCGGCCGCGTCACCGCATTGAACACCGCCCTCTGCTTCGCCCTCATCCCCTTCGGCGGCCTCGCCGGCGGTGCGCTGATCAGCACGCTCGGCCTTGCCGCCGCACTGTTCCTGATGGGGGTTGGCTATTTCGCGACAACGCTTGCGCCGCTGGCGCTGAAGAGTTTTCGCGGCTTTGACAGGACCTTGCCTGAAGGAGTTCCTAGCCGCGGCCGAGCTCCTCAACCATCAGGTCGATGAAGCCGCGCACGCGGGGTTCGAGCAGGCGCTTGTCGGGATAGAGCGCCACGATCCTGGCGTCGTCGGTTTCGAGTTGGGGCAGGATGTGGCGGAGGCGGCCGGCGGTGAGGTCGTCGGCGATGAGGAAGTCGGGGAGGAGGGCGATGCCGAGGCCGGCGAGAGCCGCGTCGCGGATCGCCTCGCCGCTGTCGAGCCTCAGGCGGCTGCGGCCCTGCGCCTTGACCCAGGCGCCGCCTTCGCCGCGAAAGCGCCAGCCCTGCCTTTGATTGCGGCTCGCAAAGAACAGGCAGTCATGGACGGCGAGATCGTCGAGATCATGCGGTTCGCTGTGCTCGGCGAGATAGGCGGGAGAGGCGCAGAGCCGCGCCGTTTCGCTGGCGATCACGCGTGAAGCCAGCCGGCTGTCTGACGCCGAGGGGATCGCGCCGATCCGGATCGCCAGGTCGAAGCCTTCCTCGACGATGTCGGCAAGGCGGTCGGTGAAGCTCACTTCCGCCTGCAGGTCCGGCCAGGCCCGGAGATATTTTTCGAGCAGCGGCAGCACGACGAGGCGGCCGAAGGCATCGGGAGCGGTGAGGCGGAGCACGCCGCGCGGCGCGCCGCTCTTGCCCGAGACACTCGCTTCGGCCTCGTCGACCGAGGCGAGGATCTGCAGCCCGCGCTCGTAGAACAGCCGTCCTTCCTCGGTCAGGCTCAGGCTTCTCGTCGTGCGATTGAGCAGGCGCGCGCCGAGCCGGTCTTCCAGACGAATAACGGCCTTTCCCGCCGCCGAGCGCGACAGCCCCATCGTCTGCCCCCCGCCGACGAAGCTCCCGGCATCGACGACGGCCATGAAGATCAGGATGTCGTTCAGGTTCGTGCGCGGCATGAGGCAACTCGACCGGTTCGGGCTAAGGCCTTAATTCGGTCAGTCCTGCGGCCGATTCAAGGTTTGCACCATCAACGCCTATAGCGGCAGTAAGGTCCCGAGGCTTGGTTTATGGGGCGGATGGGAGATGTGCGTTGCTGGGCCGGATCATCGTGCATAGGCGACGAGGAGAGGGTGTGCCGGGTTGCACACCCTCTCATCTTCGCTGCTCATGTCCACCAAGCCACTATCACAGCAACCGTAACCTCACCGCCAGCCGAGCGCCGGTGCGACGTGGGTCAGGATCGCTTCGATGACATGGGCATTATATTCGACGCCGAGCTGGTTGGGCACGGTGAGCAGCAGCGTGTCGGCCTCGGCGATCGCCTCGTCTTCGGCGAGCTGCTTGATCAGGACGTCTGGTTCGGCGGCGTAGCTGCGGCCGAAGATTGCCCGGGTCTTCTCGTCGATGAAGCCAATCTTGTCGCCTTCGTCACCGCCATAGCCGAAATAGGCGCGGTCGCGCTCATCCACCAGCGCGAAGATGCTGCGGCTGACGGAGACGCGCGGCTGGCGCGTATGGCCGGCTGCCTTCCAGGCCTCGCGATAGGCGCGGATCTGATCGGCTTGCTGAACATGGAAGGGCTCTCCCGTTTCATCGTCCTTCAGCGTCGAGCTCTGCAGGTTCATGCCGAGCTTGGCGGCCCAGACGGCGGTGGCGTTTGAGCTTGCGCCCCACCAGATCCGCTCGCGAAGGCCCTCCGAATGCGGCTCGAGACGCAAAAGACCGGGCGGGTTCGGAAACATCGGCCGCGGGTTCGGCTTGGCAAAACCTTCACCGCGCAGCACTTCAAGAAAGACTTCCGCGTGGCGCCGCGCCATCTCGGTCTCGTCCTGGCCTTCCGGCGGCGCATAGCCGAAATGGCGCCAGCCATCGATCACCTGCTCGGGCGAGCCGCGGCTGATGCCGAGCTGCAGCCGGCCGCCGGCGATGAGGTCGGCGGCGCCGGCATCCTCGGCCATATAGAGCGGGTTCTCGTAGCGCATGTCGATGACGGCGGTGCCGATCTCGATCCGGTTGGTCTTGGCACCAACGGCGGCCAGCAGCGGGAAGGGCGAAGCCAGCTGCCGGGCGAAGTGGTGCACGCGAAAATACGCCCCGTCGGCGCCGAGCTCTTCAGCGGCGACTGCAAGATCGATCGACTGCAGCAGCGCATCTCCGGCCGAGCGCGTCTGCGATTGCGGCGAGGGCGTCCAGTGCCCGAACGAGAGGAAACCGATCTTCTTCATGTCGATGCCGCACCTTGATCTGTTGCGTCTAGGGTTGACAGGTCATGGCACAGTTTTAGGCGGGAAGACAATCGGAACCGGATAGTCTCGGCGCATCGGTGCTGTCGTCTGCCCGTTTCCGAGCCTTTCCCTCGGTCGCTCCGGTTCATCGTCGGGGCGTCGCCCGGCGGAAGCGCTACGGCTGGCCGACATCGACCACAATACTCGAAAGGGTTATCGTGTCCGCTCATGCCTGCCCTAAGTTAAACGGGTGCAGCGGAGCAAGGTCCGTCTCTGGCGCTCACGCCAGATGCGCAAATTGGTCCGCTCGCAAAAACCGGTCGCGGGTCAGGCGTGAGACCTGCGACCGGGGCAGCGCAGTGCCCTAAACCGCCGCGCCGAAGACCATCTTTCCGTTGTTCAGAAAGCACGCCTTGTCAAACAGCTGCAGGTCAAGCGGGTTTGGCAGCCTAATGTCGCCTATGTCGGGCAGGGGCTTTCGCGCCACCTCGAAGGATCGGTCGATCTGAGCGATGAAGACCATGATCATGCCGTGTCGGCGCGCGAAGACCTTCAGAGTGCCGACCTGGGCCGAGAGTTCCGGGTTTTCCCGCTTCTGGTCGAGCAGCTGGAGGTAATCGACGACCACAAGAGTGCCACGCGGGGCGGAGGCCAGTCTCGCGGTTATGTAGTCGGCGCTGATAGCGTCGGAGCCGTCGAATTCAAACAGGTGATCGAACTGGACCCGGTCGATACCAATAGCGCGAAAGCGATCATCCACATTCTCTCGTGTGTACTCCAGCGAGAAGAACACTCCGGGATGGCCTGATTTCATCGCCTCGACCGCGAGTTTAAGCCCCATCAGGGTCTTGCCGTGGCCGGGCCGGGCGCCGACGAGCAGGAGGTCGCCGGGCCGCAAGTGTGCAAACAGCTCGCTGGCGGGCAAGGTCTCCAATGCCTTTGCTGCGAGCAGGCTCCAGCGGCTATAACCCTCGTCCTTGGCTACGCGGTCGAGCGCCTGATGCAGCGGTATATCCTCGGCGCGCGACAGCGCCTTGGCCTTACGCTTAAGGTGATAAATGGGCTGAGTCGTCTTCATGCATAAACCTCCTATTGCGAGCGGCTTTCGCAATCCCTCCTTATGCCAGGTGCTCGAACAGTCGGTTCGGTGTCAGGTAGCCCCGCATGACGTCTGCTTTCCCGATGGAGGGGGGAGGCGTGGGCTGCGCCGGAATCAGATCATAGCGCAGGTCCATTCGGCCGAAAATTGCCTGCGCCGCCTCGGAGCAAAAAATCTGTAACGCCGCCAGGCGGAAACGGAGGAAATTACCGGAGTCGGTCTCCGCTCGCGTTGATAAGCCGCCGGAATCAATAAAACGCCGATTTGAACGGCGCGATGGCGGCGCCCATGGCGGAGGCGTCGCTTGCGATCTCGGAGATGATCAGCTTAGGGTGGCGGCGTCCGACGCCGTAGCGGGGGCGATCGAAGATCTCGGTGCGATCGATCAGCATTTGCGCGAGCGCCGGCGGGATCTGGCCGCCGAAGACGATTCCCTGCGGATCGAAGATGGCCCAGATCGCGTTAATGAGGCGGTTGTAGGCCGGCGTCACCTTGTCCACCCATTCCGCAACACCCGGCCATTTTGTGTCGAAATGCTTGCGCATGTAGGTGATCGACGGAATATCGAGGCCGTTGCGGTTGAGATTTTCGATCAGGTATTGCAGGGCCGGCCGGCGCTTGCTTTCCTCGGCATCGTAGATGCCGGAGAATTCGCCGGCATTGCCGACGCCGCTATGCAGCAGTTCGCCATTGCTGACGAGGCCGCCGCCGAAGCCGTAATTGAAGCTGAGATAGGCAAAGTGCCTGATGTAGCGGCCGGCGCCGAACATGGATTCGGCGACCGTGCCCGCCTTTCCGCCATTATGGACCCAGACGGGCTTCTTGAAGAAGTCCGTCAGCAGCGGCCCGAGCTCGATCAGCGACCATTCGTGCAGCGGCAGGGGCGCGTTGTAGCGGGTGCCGCTGACGTGGAAGCCGGCAATGCCGAAGCCGATGCCGAAGAATGCCTCGTCGGAGAGCCCGTTCTGCCTCTGGTGCTCTGTCATCTGCTCAAGCACGAGATCGAGCGACTGGGCCATCGAGCGCTCGCGCAGGGTGATGCTGCTTTCGGCGAGCACTTTGCCCGACAGATCCATCAGGCAGATGCCGATCACGTCAGTATTGACCGAGATGCCGCAGGAGTAGGCGTAACGGCCGTCCAGCCGCAGCGTCGGGCTCGGCTGGCCGCGGCCGGCGCCCGGCTTCGGCGAGCCGAAGGAGACTATGCCGCGTTCCTCCAGTTGGTCGATGATGCGATAGACCGATTGCTGGGTGAGGTCGGTGTGGCCGGTGACTTCGGAGCGGGAGAGGCCGGGATTGCGCCAGATCAGCCTCAGGAGATCGCGTTCGTTGGGAGAAACGACTCCACCGCCTTCGCGCAGGAAGTGCGGGGCGATCAGCGGCTCCGGGAAATAGGTCATATCCAACACCTCGGTCGTCGATAATTACCATATGCGTGTAGTAATCAGGCCCGTCTCCAGCGGTGATTTCGTGCTTTGAGCCTATAGCAACAGCCTGTTGTCGCCGCAAGCCAGGATCCGTCACCAAATTGTTACACACTGTGTGTAGTAATGCGCCATCACCGAAGGCGGGCAGTGAGCCGGCCGATCAAACAGGCGAGGGCAAGATGAAGATTTCCATTCTGGCGGCTGCGGCCGCGCTGACGGCGGGGCAGGCCGCCAATATCGAATTCTGGTACGGCAATACCGGTGTCGTCGAAACGGCGATTCAGGATCAGTGCGCTGCTTTCAATGCAGCGCAGTCCGAGCATCACATCACCTGCGTCGGGCAGGGCAGCTACGAGGTGTCGATGCAGAAGGCGATTGCCGCCTTCCGCGCCAAGAACCATCCCGTCCTCATCCAGTTCTTCGACGCCGGTACGCTCGACCTAATGCTGTCGGACGCCGTCGTGCCGGTCCAGGACGAACTGCCCGACGTCAAATGGGACAATTACATAACCGGCGCCCGCGCCTATTACGAAACCTCCGGCGGCAAGCTGTTTGCCCAGCCCTACAATGCCTCGACGCTGCTCTTCTACACCAACAGAACCGAGCTGGAGAAAGCCGGCATCACCAAGACGCCTGAGACGTGGGAGGAGATCATCGAGGCCGCCCGCAAGCTGAAGGCCGCGGGCCATGCCTGCCCCTTCACCACCGATGGCGACACATGGCGTGTGCTCGAACAGTTCTCGGCCCGCCACGGCCTGCCGATCGCCTCGAAGCACAACGGCTATGATGGCCTCGACGCCGAATATGTCTTCAACACCACCTTCGCCGCCAAGCATCTGCAGAACCTGGTGGACTGGCGCAAGGAAGGCCTGGTGAAGCTCGGAAGCGATACCAAGGCCGGCAATTTCACCGCCGCCTTCAATGCCGGCGAATGCGCCATGATGGAAAATTCCTCGGGCTCCTATACGGCCTCCGCCAAGGCCTTCGAAGGCAAGTTTGAACTGACCGTCTCCCTGGCGCCGATGTATCAGGGCCACGAGCGCCACAACACCTTCGTCGGCGGCGCCTCGATCTATATCATGAAGGGTCATGACAAGGCTGAAATCGAAGGCGCCAAGGCTTTTCTCGATTTCCTGCGCCGTCCCGAGCAGCAGATGGCCTTTACCGCGGCCACCGGCTACGTGCCCGTCACCAATGATGTGATGGAGGCGATCGAAAAGAGCGGGGAGGCCAGTTCGCCGAAATATGCCACCGCGGCCCTCGGCATCGGTTCGATGAACGAGCCGCGCACGCCGGATACGCGCGGCATCCGCCTCGGCTTCTATGTCCAGTTCCGACAGATCTTCATGGAGGAGACCCAGAAGGCCTTTGCCGGGGAGAAGACCATGCAGGCAGCACTCGACAGCGCCAAGAAGCGCGGCGACGAACTGCTTCGCCGCTTCGAGCAGACCTACAAGGGCGCAAAGCTGCACTGACCGGACACTCCCCCGTACGGGACGCGCGGAGCCGCGCGCCCCGCACGGTTCTTTCCATGCAGGGCCTCCTCCCATGACGTCGGAATCTTCGCTTTTCAGCCATCGCTGGCTGCCGCTTTTTCTGGTGGCGCCGTTCATGCTGCTGATCGTCTTGTTCTTCTATGCGCCGATCTTCCAGGCCTTCTACTGGTCGTTCTTTCTCGAACGCCCCTTCGGCGGCGGCTCGATGTTCGTCGGATCAGAGAATTTCGTCCGTGTGCTCTCCGATCCGGAATTCTGGGAGGCCGGCTGGCGCACCATCGTCTTCATGATCACCGGCTCCTCGCTGGCGGTGCTGATCCCGCTGATCCTGGCAGTCGCGGCCGATCGCAAGATCCGCCTCTCGCTGCCGGCCCGCAACGTTCTCGTCTGGCCGAAGGGCGTGGCGGGCGCCTCGATCGGCGTCGTCTTCGCCTTCCTTTTCAATCCGTTCGTCGGCGTGCTTGCGCCGCTCAATTCCATCTTTCCAGGCATCTGGGCGCCTGGCATCGATGGCACGGACGCCTTCATCACGCTGATAGCAGCCCATGTCTGGGGCGGCATTCCGTTCAATTTCGTCATCCTGCTCGCCGGGCTGCAATCGATCCCGCGCACCATGCACCAGGCGGCCGCCATGGATGGGGCAGGGCCGTGGCGGCGCATCCTCGACGTGCAGCTGCCGCTGATCGCGCCACAGCTCTTCCTGACGCTGGTGCTGGAATTCACCGAAAGCGTCACCTCGGCCTTCGCCCTGATCGACACGATCACCAAGGGCGGGCCGGGCGGCTCGACGACGCTGCTCGTCTACAAGATCTATACCGACGGCTTTTCCGGCTACGACCTGTCCGGCGCCTCGACGCAGACGGCGATCCTGATGGTCTTCGTCGTTCTCCTCACCGCCGCCCAGTTCCTCTTCCTCGGCCGGCGCATCAACTACGAGCGGTGACCCATGATCGAAAACGCGCGTTCCCTCAACATCGCCGCCAGCCTCATCCTCGTCGTCGGCATCCTCTATATTCTCGGGCCGCTCTACCTGACGCTCGTCACGGCCTCGCAATCCTATGAATATATGCTGCGCAACGGGCTGGCGTGGATCCCGGGCGACCAGCTGTTCTCCAACATGGCGCGGGTTTTTTCCGAAACGCACATCCCGATCCAGATGCTCAACAGCCTGGCGGTCGCCCTCGGCGATGCGATCGCCACCTGCGTGCTGTCGTTCCTGTCGGCCTATGCCATCGTCTATTTTCGTGTTCGCTGGGCGGGCGTGGTGTTTGCGCTGATCCTCGCGACCATCATGCTGCCGATCGAGATCCGCGTCATCACCACCTATCAGGTGGCGTCGAACGTGTTTTCGCCGGTAAATGCCTTGCTCGACATGACAGGACTGAACGGGCTGATCGCCAATTATTTCGGTGCGCCCGTGAAGCTCGAATGGAACCTGCTCGACACGCATCTCGGACTCGTCGCGCCGCTTGTTGCCCACGGCACCGGCACCTTCCTGTTCCGCCAGTTCTTCCTCACCCTGCCGATGGATCTGTTCAAGGCGGCGCGCATGGATGGGGCGGGGCCGATCCGTTTCCTGTTCGACATCCTGCTGCCGCTGTCGCGCACCAGCTTCGCCGCACTCTTCGTGCTGACCTTCCTCAGCGGCTGGACGCAATATCTCTGGCCGCTCGTCGCCGCCTCGACATCGGACATGCAGACAGCCGTCGTCGGACTGGCGCGGCTCGTTCCCGATGCCGATGGGACGGTGCCGGATTTTCCGATGATCATGGCCGCCACCATCGTCGTCTCAATCATCCCGCTGGCGATGATCGCGCTTCTGCAGCGCTATCTCGTCCAGGGCCTCGTTCTCACGGAGAAATAGCCATGAACGCGATCGACATGGCGATCCGCGCCGCCGCCGCCAACATCAAGCTGACAGGCGTCACCAAGGCCTATGACGCCCAGACCGTCGTCATCCCGCCGCTCGACGTTGAACTCAGGGCCGGCGAATTCACCGTCGTTCTCGGCCCGTCCGGCTGCGGCAAGTCCACGCTCCTGCAGATGATCGCGGGGCTGGAGCGGGTAAGCGCCGGGCAGATCGCGATCGGCGGGCGCGAGGTGCAGGATCTGGAACCGAAGCACCGCGGCTGCGCCATGGTGTTCCAGAACTACGCCCTCTATCCGCATATGAGCGTGTTCGACAACATCGCCTACAGCCTGAAGATCTCGGGCATGGCGAAGGCCGAGCGCATCGACCGGGTCGGGGCGGTGGCGAAGATGCTCGGGCTTTCCGACTATCTCGCCCGCAAGCCGGCGCAATTGTCGGGCGGCCAGCGCCAGCGCGTGGCGATTGGCCGGGCCATCGTGCGCGAACCCGGCGTGCTGCTCTTCGACGAGCCGCTGTCCAACCTCGATGCGCAGCTGCGTCACGACATGCGCGTCGAACTCGCTGAGCTGCACCGGCGCATCGGTGCCACCACCGTCTTCGTCACCCACGATCAGGTGGAGGCGATGACGCTCGCCGACCGCATCCTGATCCTGAACAAGGGGCGCATCGAGCAGTTCGACACGCCGAAGGCGATCTATCACCATCCGGCCTCGGTCTTCGTGGCGAAATTCATCGGCGCACCGCCGATGAACATCCTGCCGGTCACCGGCGACGGCACGGTGCTGAGGCTCGCCGACGGGCAGGTTGCGGCGCAAGCGCCGCTGACCGGCAGCTACCAGCTCGGCATCCGGCCGGAGGATATTCTTCTCGACAGCAAGGACGGCCGCGCCGTCACCGCCGCACTGCGTTTTCGCGAGGATCTCGGCTCGCACGCGATCCTGGCGGCCGAGCTCGGCGGCTCGGTCGTCCGGATTGCGACTCCTTTCGGCGCGGAGGTTCTGGACCGCGGCGAGCTCTCTCTCACTTTCCCTGCCTCCCGCCTGCATCTCTTCGATGCGGAGAGCGGCAGGGCCATACCCGGCGCATTCGCCGCCCATTAAAGGAAGCCCCATGAAATATATCAATCATATTGCCGATCCGTCGCGTCCCTGCGCCATCGTCGCCCATCGCGGCGCCTGGCTCCATGCGCCCGAAAACAGCCTGGCGGCGATCGAGGCCGCCATTGCCGGCGGCTACGACATCGTCGAACTGGATATCCGCCAGAGCGCCGACGGCGTGCTGTTCATCCTGCATGACGATACGCTGATGCGCATGGCGGGCGTCGACCGCATTCCCGAGGAAATGACGATTGCCGAAATCACCAGCCTCAGGCTGCGCATGGCCGATGGCGGCCCCGGCCAGCCCTTCACGACCGAAACCGTTCCGACGCTCGAACAGGTGCTCGAAACCGTGCGCGGCCGCATCTTCGTCGATCTCGACATAAAGCATCTCGAAATGATGGAAGTCGTGGCAGCCAAGGTCAAGGAAATGGGCATGGCCGACCAGGTCGACCTCAAAGCGCCGGCCGGCACGCCGGAAGCGCTCGCCTGGCTTTCCGGACGGAGCGGGATCAACGGCATCCCTTTCATGGGCCAGGCCTTCTTCAAGGAGGGAACCGCCGAGCGGACGGCAGAAACCATCCTCTCGATCAAGCCCTTCATGTGCGAAGCCAAGTTCGACCGGCTGGAAACGCTCGCCGGCCAGCATCCGCGCCTGCGCGAGGCCGGCATCTCGCTCTGGGTCAATACGCTCGATCCGGTCTCCTGCTGCGGCCTGACCGACAGCGCAGCCCTTGCCGATCCCGATGCGGTCTGGGGCCGGATGATGGCATCGGGCATCAGCGTCATCCAGACCGACCAGCCGGCAGCGCTGAAGGCCTACATCGAGGCGCGCCGGGCATGATGAGAGCAGTCAAGGCCGCCGAGCCGGCACGAGGCTTCAGCGGAATTTCCGACAGCCTTTTCGCTGCGCTGATGCAGAATATGCGTGAGGCGGCGGAGGCGGAAATCTTGCCCCGCTTCCTCGGCGTCACCGCCGAGGGCATCCGTACCAAGACGGCCCCGGACGATCTGGTGACCGATGCGGATATCGGCGCCGAGCGGCGGCTCACCGAGGCGTTTTCGGCGCGCTTTCCCAAGGCGCTGCTCGTCGGCGAAGAGGCGGTGTCGGCCGACCCTTCAATCCTTTCGCGGCTCGCCGATGCCGATCTCGCCGTCATCATCGATCCCGTCGACGGCACCTGGAATTTCGCTCATGGCGTGCCGCTCTTCGGCATGATCGTCGCGATCGTCTCCGGCGGGCAAACGGTGGCCGGGCTGATCCACTATCCCGTCACGGGCGATTTTCTTGCCGCCCGGCAGGGCGAGGGCGCATGGCACATCGCCCGCAACGGCATAGAGACCCGGCTTTCCGTCGCGCTGCCATCGCCGCTCGGCGAGATGCATGGCTTCGTGCCGCTGCAGATGTTCCCCGCCGAGGATCAGCCGGTCTATGCGCAGCGCCTGCTGCGCTTTGCCGCACCACCACATGGCGCTGCTCGGCGCATGAATACCGGATGGTGGCGACAGGCGCGATGAGCTTCTCGCTCAATGCCGAACTCAAACCGTGGGACCACGCCGCCGGCGTCCTCATTCACCGGGAGGCCGGCGGCTACGGCGCACTCCTCACCGGCGAAGCCTACCGGCCGGCCATGTCCGTCGGGCGGCTCCTGCTGGCGCCGGACGCGGAAAGCTGGGAAGCGATCCGCCGGGTGTTGTCGGAGGGATAGCGACCGGCGAGCCGGCTGGCCGTGCGGGAGGTGGACGCCGCCCGCACGGCCGCACGAACGTCGCGCCGATAGAACCGGGAACTCCGGTTGCGCGGATGTGTTCGGTCCCTGTGCCCGTGTAGGCGGGTGCATTCCCAAGTCGGACAGAAGGGATCAACGATGTCTATCAACCTCGAAAATGCAGTCGTGGTTATCACGGGAGCATCGAGCGGCATTGGCCAGGCCGCTGCCGAGGCTTTCGCCCGGCGCGGCAGCAGGCTGGTGCTGGCGGCGCGCAACGGCGAGGCGCTGGAAAAGGTTGCTGAGACGTGCAGAGGGCTCGGGGCGGAGGCGATCTCCGTCGTGACCGACGTGACCGAGCCTACCGCCGTCAAGGCGCTTGCCGACAAGGCGAAGGACCTCGGCGGAATCGATGTCTGGGTCAGCAATGTCGGCGTCGGCGCGGTCGGCCGGTTCGAGGAAACTCCGATCGAGGCTCATGAGCAGGTTATCCGCACCAATCTGATCGGCCACATCAATGATGCCCATGCGGCCGTGCCGATCTTCCTGGAGCAGGGCAGGGGCGTCTTCATCAACATGATCTCGCTCGGCGGCTTTGCGGCGGCGCCGTTTGCGACCGCCTACAGCGCCAGCAAGTTCGGCCTTCGCGGCTTCTCCGAGGCGCTGAGGGCGGAGCTCGCCGACAAGCCCCGCATCCACATCTGCGACGTCTATCCTGCCTTTGCCGATACCCCGGGCCTTCGGCACGGAGCGAATTTCGTCGGGCGGCAGGTTTCCGCGCCGCCGCCGGTCCTCGATGCGCGCCGTGTGGCCGAGGCGATCGTCAGCGTCGCCAGATCGCCGCGCGCCACCACAACGGTTGGCGTGGTCACCAATGCGACGAGACTCGCCCATCTGCTGGCGCCTAATCTCGCCGCCAGAACGCTCGCCCGGCTGATGGCCGGCTATTTCAAGCGGGCGCCGCGCGCCGTCGAAAGCGACGGCAATCTCTACCGGCCCTCCACGGACGCGGCTCACATCGACGGCGGGCTCCGATCGCCGCACCGATATTCGGCGCCGCTGCTCCTCGGCCTTGCCGCGGTTGCCGTGCTGGCATTCGGTGCCGCGGCGAGAACGCCGCCCCGCCGGCGGCTGGCTCTGGGCAGCCGGCATCGGATTTGGTAGGCGGCTGCGTGGTGTGCTGGATTTCTGTACGGTGCGCGGCACTCAAGCCGAGTTGGCGGAAGAAATCACTGCCGGCCCACACCCCGCCCGCCAGCAAGCCTCAGCCAAGGAGCCAGATGAAAGCCGCTCATCAGCAGGTACATCGGCGCCATTCCGCCGATCGGGAAGGCATCCGGCGTCGTCATGCAGATCATGTCGTGACTGCCGGTTGCGGCCGTCAGCAGGGCCATGATCGCGAAGGTCGGGGCGGCGGCGAGCGAGAGGTAATCGGCGGCGAGCGGCATCGGCGTCACTCCTTGCCGTAGCGGTCGTGGTGGCGCCACCAGATGCCGGTTTCGTTGCGGCCCTTCGGCGCGCGGTCGAGCCATTGGTATACGCCCCAGAGCCCGTCCAGCCCGCGCGCATAGCTGGAATAACTGTGGTAGACGGCGCCGTCGATCAGCTCGAAAGCGCTGACGCCGGGGCGGTCGCGGGTGTAGGTGGCGACGTCGGTGCCGGTCATCGACGCGATCTGGACGATCGGTGCTTCGCTGCCGCGCAGCTGCCATTCCTGGACGGCGGCGCCGGGCGCGGGTTCGGGGGCGGGCGGCTCGCGGCGGTAGTTGTATTCGATGCCGCCCGAGCGCTGCTCTTCGGCGCTGAACCAGACGCTGAAATCGCCGTTGAAATCGCTGCTGGCGGAGGAGGCCCAGGGAAAACTCCAGTCCATGCGCCGCTTGAAGGCCTGAAGCTTTGCAAGCGGTGCGCGCGAGACCGCCCAGAAGGCGACGTCGTGATTTTCGAGATGGACGAAGAAGCCGTTGAAGCCGTCGGCGATCGAGGAGCAGGAGGGGCATCCGGCGCTGTAATCCGGGCCGAACATGAAGTGATAGACGAGCAGCTGCGAGCGTCCGCCGAAGAGGTCCTGAAGCGAGGCATCGCCGCTTTCCGTGTCGAAGCGATATTGCTTGTCGATCCTTACCCGCGGCAATTGCTGGCGCTTGAGGGCCAGCGCGTCGCTACGCCGCGTCAGTTCCTTCTCCTCTTCGAGCAGATCTAGTCTCGCCGCCAGCCAGCGCTCGCGCGTTGCGTTCAGTTCACCGGTCATGGGGTCTTCTCCTTTGCTTGCCAATTGTCGTAGCATCCGGCGGCTTTGCCGGCCGCTTGCGAGAAGATTACCGCCGGTCAGGCAAATGGCGGGAGTGACAAGTATGACGGGATTTGAATGGACTCGCTGATCACCGCCGCCGCGCGGGCACTGGCATCCGGGGACGCTCTCGGCGCCCTGAAGCGGGTGGCGCTGCGCGACGATGCGCCGGCGCTGGCGCTGCGCGGCATTGCCATGGCGCAGCTCGGCGACCTCGTCCGCGCCAAGGCGCTGTTGAAGAGTGCGGCGCGCGCCTTCGGCCCGCGCGAGGCGGTTGCCCGCGCCCGCTGCGTCGTCGCCGAGGCCGAGATCGCACTCGCCTCTCGCGACCTTACCCGGCCGGTCAAGGCGCTGGAGGTGGCGCAGGCAACGCTTCAGGCCCGCGGCGACCGGGTCAACGCCGCCCATGCCGGCAATATCGCTATTCGCCGGCTGGTGCTGATCGGTCGGCTCGACGAGGCAGAGCAGGCGCTTGGCGCGCTCGACCCGACGCCGCTGCCGCCGGCCTTGCGGACCGCCCATGAGCTGGTGGCATCAGGCATCGCCGTGCGCCGACTCCGGACCGAGGCGGCGCGCGCGGCGCTCGAGCGGGCAAGGATTTCGGCGCGCGAAGCCGATATCCCGGCGCTGACGGCGGAGGTCGAAGCCGCCGCCCGTGTGCTCGACATGCCGGCTGCGCGGCTGATTTCCCATGGCGGCGAGCGCCCGCTGCTGCTTCAAGAGGTGGAGGCGCTGTTTTCCGGGGAGACGCTGGTCGTCGATGCCTGCCGCCATGTCGTGCGCAACGGCGATACCGTCGTGTCGCTGGCGACGCGGCCGGTGCTTTTCGCCCTTGCCCGCGCGCTTGCCGAGGCTTGGCCGGGCGATGTCGCGCGCGGCGCGCTCATCGCACGCGCCTTCCGCGGCAAACATGCCGATGAATCGCATCGCGCCCGGCTGCGCGTCGAGATCGGCCGGCTGCGTGGCGCCCTGCAAAGTCTTGCGGAGATTTCGGCGACGAAACGCGGCTTTCGCCTCTCGCCGCGCGGCGGTGGCGAGATCGCCGTGCTTGCGCCGCTCGTCGAAGGACCGCATGCGGCGGTGCTCGCCTTTCTGGCCGATGGTGAGGCCTGGTCGACTTCGGCGCTGTCGATTGCGCTCGGCGCGAGCTCCCGCACCGTGCAGCGGGCTCTGGACGTGCTGGCCGGGGAGGGCAAGGCGCAATCGCTCGGGCGCGGCCGGGCGCGCCGCTGGCTGAGCCCGCCGCTTGCAACTTTCCCGACGATCTTGTTACTCCCCGGGCCGCTGCCGAGCGACTAAGATGGGGCAAATCCATCAGGAGGAAGAGATGAAGAAATCGGCTGCAACGATCCTGCGTGAATATGGGCCTTTTCCCGGCGCTGACCGCGTCAACGGCGTCACCTTCGACGGCCGGCACGTCTGGTTCGCCTCTGGCGACAGGCTGAACGCGCTCGATCCTGACAGTGGCGAGGTGGTGCGTTCGATCGAGGTCGCCTCCCATGCCGGAACGGCCTTCGATGGCGAATTCCTCTATCAAATCGCCGAGGATGTCATCCACAAGATCGACCCGAAGACCGGCCAGATCCTCACCACCATACCGGCGCCCGGCAATGGCGGCGATTCCGGCCTTGCCTGGGCCGAGGGCACGCTCTGGGTCGGCCAGCATCGCGGCCGCAGGATACACCAGATCGATCCCGATACCGGCAAAATCCTGCGCACCATCGAATCCAACCGCGTCGTGACTGGCGTCACCTGGGTCGACGGCCAGCTCTGGCACGGCACCTGGGAAGGCGAAGACAGCGACGTCAGGCGCATCGATCCCGAGACCGGAGAGGTGCTGGAGCGGCTGGAGATGCCGGAAGGAGCCGGCGTCTCCGGCCTCGAATCCGACGGGCGCGACTGCTTTTTCTGTGGCGGCGGCGGCAGCGGCAAGATCCGCGCGGTGCGCCGGCCGGGGTGAGGCTGCGGCATCAGAGCGAGCCGGCCGGCCACCTGTACAAGATCCCCCGGATGGCGGACCTGACCTGTTCCTCGGACGGGGGATCGACTTCGAAATAGCTGCCGAACCGCGCCGCCAAGGTGGTTATCCGATCGTCCGGAATTGCGGACAGCATCTCCGGCGTCACCCGATCCCCGAGAACATCGAGGATCACCTCGTAACACTCATGCGCCGAGGCATCCTCGAACGGCACCGGCGGGCAGACCGCGCTGCCGAATTCTTCGCCCACTGCCTGCTCGAATTCCATTCTCGACATGTCGCTCATGCGCTGCCCTCGTCGAATAACAGAGCCATGCTGATCGCATCGATGAACCGGTCGTCGATGCGCACGGCGCGCCGGGCTATGCCTTCGCGTGTGAAGCCCACTTTCTCATAAAGAGCAATGGCGCGGCTATTGTCTTCATGGACATCGAGCTCGACCCGCAAGAGTCCGGCTTCCTGCGCTCCCTTCAGCGTCGTCTCGATGAGCCGCCGACCGAGACCCTTGCCGCGATAGGTGGGAAGAATGCCCAATCCGAGGCTGCCGCGATGAGCGTGCGAGGGGTAGGCATGCCGGCGGATGTCACACCAGCCGACCACCTCGTCTCCGATGGCGGCGACGAATTGCGGATTGCCCTTCGCGATCATGTCCATGACGAAATCACGCGTTTGCGGCAGCGGCGGCGCCTCGAACATGCTCAAAAACCTTTTCTCGCGTGCGACGGTGTCGAGGGCGCGGTGAAAGCTGTCGATATGGGCGGCGGCGATTGGCTCGATCCTGATGCCAGATGTATCGGGCGAGGTGACTGCGTCCATATTTTCTCCTTTCACGGCGACTGGCGGTACTGATCTGTAGCTAAATTCATGCATGTGCTGAAGAGATTGGTCGAATTTCCTTCAACTCGCCTTGTCCTTCGAGGCCCCTCCGGGGCACCTTCAGGATGAGGCTCTCGTGGGCACGGCGAGCGGCAATCTCCAACCTTCCCTCATGCTGAGGTGCGCAGCCCGCAGCGCTGATGCCTCGAAGCACGCGCTCGGCGCTGCTTCTTACGATCTTCTGGTCCAGGGCGGGCTACAACCCCTCTCCGGGGAGCAATTCATCGTCCGTCAACTTTTGCGTGTCAATTTCTCCAGTAGCGAAAGCAAAAGGTTGCGGTAATTGAAGGTCCGGCTCACATCGCACATAACACTCGTCCTGGTGGCGCTCACCTCAGCGGCGGCGGTGCTGTTTTGCGGCTTTGCCTGGCTTGCCTCCGTGAAAGTCGATGATTTCTACTTGCGTCGGCAGGCGGATTTCGTCGGCCAGGGGCTGGAAGAACAAATCCACGCGCTTCCGCGCGAGCAGGAAAGCGTTACCAAATGGGACGACGCTTTCCTTTACGCCAAGCAGCGGAACCATGAATGGCTGCTGGAGAATATTGGCAAATGGACGAGCCGGTATTTCGGGCACGACAGGACCTATATTTTCGATGATACCAACCGGCTGATGTTTGCCTTCCGCGATGGCGTGGATGCGATGCCGCCGCGGCTTGGCAGCGACGACGGCGAGCAGGTGGATGCACTGGCCAGCGAGATGCGGGCCGCGCTCGTCGAGGAGGCTTTGAAGCCTGGAGCCGAACCGCTTGGCCAGTTGGCCAGCGTTCGCACGATCATGATTGGCGACAGGCCGGCGATCGCAAGCGCGCGCCCCATGCTGCCCAGTTCGACGCGGATGCAGATCCAGGCAGGCCAGGAATTCATCGCCGTCTCGATCAAGTTCATCGACGTAAAAGTCGCCGAAGACATCGCCCATTATGCCAGGCTCGAAGGCCTGCGTTTTACGCTTTCGCAAGGCCCGGACGAGCGGGCGCATGTGCCCGTATCGTCCCACGACGGGGGCACGATCGGTTATCTCGTATGGCAGCCGATCCGGCCGGGCTTCATGTTGCTTCAGCAGATCGCGCCGGCAGGGCTCGGCTGCCTGGCGCTGCTGATCGCCGCCGTGTTCTGGCTCGGACGCGGCCTGCACCGGACGTCGATGACCCTGCTCGACAGCCAGGCCGAGATCACCCACCACCGCAACCATCTGGAAGAGATGGTGGCCGATCGGACGGCCGAAATCGAAAGGCAAAGGGCGGAGCTGGACCGCCTGCTGACACACGAACGCCAGGTGAATGCGCTCCAGCGCCAGTTCGTCGCCATGGCCTCGCACGAATTTCGAACCCCGCTTGCAATCATCGACGCCGCCGCCCAGCGGCTCTGCCGCTCGACGACCAATGTCAGCGGCGATTACGTTCACGAAAAAGCCGGGGTGATCCGCAGCGCGGTCGTGCGCATGGTCGATCTGATGGAGAGTATTCTTGCCAGCGGCCGGCTGGAAACCGGACAGATCATTCTGAAGCGGAGCGAAGGCGATCTGAAAGCCCTGCTCGTCGCCTGCCTTAACAGACAGCGCGAGCTCAGCCGCTCGCATGTCTTCCATCTCGATCTCGAGCCGACGCCTGAGGTCTTGGCTTTCGATCGCAGTGCGATGGAACAGGTTTTCACCAACCTGATTTCGAATGCCGTCAAATATTCGCCCGCTGCGCCTGACATTTATGTTCGCGCTCAAGCTGACGAAAAGACGGTGGAAATCGCCATTGCCGACGGTGGCATCGGCATCGATGCGGATGATCTGCCGAAACTGTTCCAACCCTATTACCGGGCCCGCAGTGCCACGGGCATTGCCGGGACCGGCATCGGACTCAACGTCGTCAAGCAGGTCGTCGAACTGCATGGCGGCAGCGTCGAGGTGATGAGCGAGCTTGGCAAGGGCACAACATTTACCATTCGTCTGCCAATAGAGGTTCTATTGTCGGATCAACAAGTCGCAGCTTAAGGAAGAGCTCATGGTTACAGTCCTGTGCATAGAAGACGAAGTCGAGATCCGGAATCTCCTCGTCGAAGAGTTGAACGAAGCCGGCTACAAGACGCTCCAGGCCTCCAACGGCGCTGAAGGACTGGAAATGCTCCTGTCGAAATGGCCCGACATCGTCATCAGCGATATTTCCATGCCTGTTATGGACGGGCACCAGCTTCTGGCGGAAATCCAGATCAATCACCCGGAGCTCTCCAACATTCCCTTCATCCTGCTGACGGCGCTGACCGACCGTGAAAACACGCTTGCCGGCCTGCGGGCCGGTGCGGCGGACTATCTAACCAAGCCGCTCGACTTCGACCTGCTGCTCGCCAAGCTGGAGGGCTGCGTGACGCGGCTGGAGAACGACAAGGCGGTCAATCGGTCGTTTTGAGGGGTGGCGTTGAACGAGATGAGGATGAAGGGCGTGCCGTGCAGCCGCCTCATCCGAAGCTGTGGGCCGCCTTCTCCCCGATGTGGAGAAGAGGGGAACGCGCGGCCACGTCCGTGTTTCCCGACCGCGCTTTTGGAGGAAGGCGAGACGCTGCCGCACACCCCTTCTCCCCAGCGGGGAGAAGATGCCGGCCGGCAGATGAGGGGGTGAGCGACGATAGGAGCGAATGCCCGGAGCGTGAGCGAAGGGCAACGGCGAGCGTATACATTCTCACATCCTCTGCCTCCCCAATACCTCCTCCAGCACCTCGAATACCCGCGGATCCAACATCTGCGACACATTGAACCGCATGAAATTCGTCGCCGACTGCGACAGGCTGAAAGCATTGCCGGGGGCAAGCACGATCTTCCTTTCCAGCGCGGCCCGCGCCACGTCGGCCGCATCGATGCCGTCGGGCAGCCGGCACCAGAGGAACATCCCGGCCGGCGGCTCCAGCCAGGGCGTTATATCAAGGCCTTTCAGCCGGGCCGAGACCTCGCCCATCGCCCGGGAAAGCCGGTATCTCAGCGTCTCCATGTGTTTGCGATAGCTGCCGTCGCTGAGGACGTTCAGCACCAGTTCCGCCGTTAGCCGGCCGCCGCCGAAGGAGGTGGCAATCTTGAGGTCGGTCAAGCCGTCGATCCATTCCGGTTTTGCGGTGACGAAGCCGCAGCGGGCGGAGGCCGACAGCGTCTTCGAAAAGCTGCCGATGTGGATGACCCGCTCGAGCCCGTCGAAAGCAGCCAGACGAGGCGCCGGCGTGTATTCGAAATCGGCGAAGATATCGTCCTCGATGATGGTGAGATCGAACTGATCGGCGAGTTTCAGCACCCGGTGGGCGGTGACCGGGGAAAGAACCGCGCCGGTGGGGTTGTGGATGGCGGAATTGGTGATGTAGAGCCGCGGCCGCTCATGGGCGACGACCTGGGCAAACAGCTCGATATCGGGGCCGGACGGGGTGTAGGGCACGCCGACGATCTTCGCCCGATGGGCGCGCAGCAGCGCATGGAAGTTGAAGTAGCAGGGGTCGTCGACCAGCACCGTGTCGCCCGGTTCCAGCAGGAAACGGCAGAGCAGATCGATTGCCTGGGTGCCGGATTCGGCCAGCATGATCTGATCCGGCGAGGCCTCGATGCCGCGTTCGCCCATGCGCCGGGAAATCAGCTGGCGCAATGGCGGCAGGCCGAGCGGCTGGCCGTAATCGGCGAGCGCCGGCGCGTCGGCGCGGGAAAGCGTTCTGAGCCCGCGGCGCATGGCTTCGCCGGGCAGCCAGGCAGGCGGCAGCCAGCCGCATCCGGGCTTCAGGTCACTCTCGCCGGCCTCCAGCGATTGCCGCGATATCCAGAACGGATCGACGGCACGGTCGAGTTTCGGCCCGGCCTCGGCAAGCGCAAAGGGCACTGCCTGATTGGCGACATAGAAGCCGGAGCCCGGTCTCGCCAGGATCGCGCCTTCGGCGACCAGGCGCTCATAGGCATCGACCACGGTCGATATCGACAGTTTCAACGTCGCCGCCAAGCCGCGAACCGAAGGCAGCCTTGCGCCCGGCGTCAGGCTCCGTCCGGCAATGCGTTGGCGGATCGTGGCGACCACCATCTCCACGCGTGTGCGTCCTGCCAGTTCTTCGTTCATCTGTATTGCTTTCCGCACCATAACAGTTTGTCTAAATCGTATCAGACTGTCACTGTTCTGGCCATCCGTGCTGAGCGATAAAGGCGGCAGCGCGCGGCCTTCGAATTTGGTTCAATTGGCCGCCTCAAGTCATTGTTTTCATGCCCGCCGTCCAAGGCCGAGCAGGGATTGAACGGCAGGGTCCGGTAGGAAGAGTGCAGAATGGAACGCATGGCGGCGGGATGGATCAACGGCTTGATCGGCGTGGTGATCTTCAGTGGCTCGCTGCCGGCGACGCGTGTCGCGGTGGCGCAGTTCGATCCCGTGTTCCTGACCGTCGCGCGCGCGGCGATCGCCGGGGTGTTGGCGCTCTGCCTGCTGATTGCCTTTCGTGAAAAGCGGCCGTCGGGGCGCGACATCGTCTCGCTTATCGTCGTCGCGCTCGGCGTCGTCGTGGGCTTTCCGCTACTGACGGCGCTGGCGCTGCAGCATGTCACCTCGGCCCATTCCATCGTCTTCATCGGTCTCCTGCCGCTGGCCACGGCGACCTTCGGTGTCATCCGCGGCGGCGAACGGCCAAGGCCGGCCTTCTGGCTCTTTTCCATTTTCGGCAGTACGCTGGTGGCGGGCTTTGCCCTGACGCAGGGCCTGAGCGCTTCGCTGGCCGGCGATTTCCTGATGCTGGCGGCCGTCCTCGTCTGCGGCCTCGGCTATGCCGAAGGCGGCAGGCTGTCGCGCACACTTGGCGGCTGGCAGGTGATTTCCTGGGCGCTGGTGCTGTCGCTGCCGCTGATGGTGACGGTCGCGTTTCTATACCGACCGGCGAGTTTTGCCGGCATCGAAACACCGGCGCTTCTCGGCCTTGCCTATGTCTCGCTGTTTTCCATGCTGATCGGCTTCATCTTCTGGTATCGCGGCCTTTCGCAGGGCGGCATCGCCGCCGTCGGCCAGCTACAGCTGCTCCAGCCCTTCTTCGGCCTGGCGCTCGCCGCCACCCTGCTGCACGAGCCGGTGACTTGGGCAATGCTTGGGGTGACGGTCGCCGTTATTCTCTGCGTGGCGGGGGCGAGAAGGTTTGCGCGGTAGGGCGTGCGCCGGCCTCCACCGGTCACAAAGCCGCCGCTCAATCGTCAGCAAATGGCCCCGTTACCGCCGCATCGTGCCCATTTCAGGCTTCATCGTCGCGACCTCGCCGGCCTTTTCAGCGGCCGCGCGATCGACCGGGCGGTCTTGCTGCCGTCAAAAACGCACGTGAAAAAGGAACGAATATGATCACTCGTTACACACCTGTCGCAACGATGACCGCTGCGGTTTTCAGCCTGCTGGCGTTTAGCCCGGCTTCCGCCGTGGAAATGGCCCAAGCGCAACAGCAGCCTGCCGCGCAGAGCCAGGCGCCAATGCAGGGCCAGAGCGGCGGTACGGCTGCGACGGCCCCCGTCAGCGATCAGAAACTCGAGGCCTTTGCCGTTGCCTACCTGCAGGTCGATAAGGTCAGGCAGGAATATTCGGCCAAGATCGACGCGACGAAGGATGAGGCCGGAAAGCAAAAGCTGCAGGAAGAGGCCAAGAAGCAGATGGTCGATACCGTCGAAGCCTCCAACGATATCTCGGTCGAGGAATATTCCTCTATCCTGACGGCGGCGCAGAGCGATCCGGCTTTGGCCAAGAAGGTTCTGGAAAAGATCGGCACACCGCCGCCGGGACAGTCGCAGCAGCAGCAATAGACAGCCCGCTCCTGCATCATCCTTAAAGTCGGGTGAGGGGCGGTCGGGCTGGAAGTCCACGCGGCGAGCGCTTCCTGCGCCCGCCCCGATCCCGACACGGCCTCACTTGGCGGGCACGACCAGTGCCTCGCCCTTGCGCACGATGTAGGTTGCCAGCTCCGATGCCTTGCCGCTGCCGACGTTCTTCGCCGAATGGACGACGCCTGATGGAATGAACAGGGATTGGCCGGCTTTGAGGGTAACCGGTTGCCTGCCTTCGAGCTGGTATTCCAGTGTTCCCTCAAGCACGAAGGCGACCTCCTCGCCGGGATGCGAGTGATTGGGGGCGAGAACGCCCGGAGCCAGATCGACGCGCACCTGAACGACCTCGTGACCGGGCACGTCGATATCGTTCTTGATGAGATCGGTGCGCTGCACCGACTGTTCCGCATGCGCGGTCGCCGCGGCGCCGAGCACAAAGGAGAGTGCGATAGCCTGGATCATTTTCATGTTGTCATCCTTCCTGAATTGACGTTTCTCGGCCCATTCGGCCGCACCGGCATTTCAGTCGATGATTGAACCAGGGATGTGTCGGGAACCCCCCATTTTTGTAAGCGCGTGTATCTCTGGCTGCGGCGGGTGGCTCCGGGTGTTGGGAGGATTTTATCCTCTGTCGTGCCGTGCAAGCCCCCCTCTGACCTGCCGGCCATCGCGCCCAGCCGATCTCTGCCCTTGTGGGGGTGATGCCCGGCAGGGCAGAGGGGGTGCGAACACGCTCCGTCCGATGGATCGATCCGCCGTTCTCCCGCACCTCAAGCCGCCGACGTCGAGCTTCTCACACCCAGCGTCGCAATATCCGTCACCCCGCCGGAGGACTCGAAGTCGAAGATCTTCTGCGTCACCAGCGCCGCAGCGCCTCGGGCCCAGGAATTGTCCTCCCAGTCGGGCAGCAGCGGCGGGGCGGTGCGGAAGGTGCGGGCGGTGAGGGCTTCGCGGAGGGGCGTGAGGAAGTGGTCGCCGAGGGAGACGGCTTCGCCGCCGGCGACGATGACTTCGGGGTCGGTGATGTTGACGAGGTTGGCAAGGGCGGTGCCGATGCTGCGGCCGGAATGGGCGACGAGGTCGGTGGCGGTGGCATCGCCGGAGGCGAGGGCGGTGCGCAGTTCGGCCAGGCCGAGGTCCTCGCGGCCGGTCGCCTCGCGCCAGCGGCGCAGCATCGACAGTTCCGAGTGGTAGGCCATCAGGCAGCCGCGTTTGCCGCATTCGCAGAGCCGGCCGCCTTCCTCGAACAGTGTGTGGCCGAATTTGCCGGCCGCGCCATTGGCGCCGCGATAGAGCTTGCCGTCGATGACAAGCGCGCAGCTGATGCCGACACCGACGGCGAGAACCGCCATGTTGCGGTGCTGGCGGCCGAGGCCGAAGAGCTGCTGGGCGATGGCATAGGCGTTGGTATCGTCCTCCAGCCAGACCGGCACGTGGACGCGGGCGGCGACCAGCGAGGCCAGCGGAACGTTGTCCCATTTGAAGCGGTGGCTTCGCACGCAGGCGGTCTGCTCGTGATTGATGACGCCGGGCATGGAGATGCCGATGCCGGCGAGCTTGGCCTTTGGCCGGCCGGCGAGCTTGACCAGCTCGGGCACGGTGCCCGCCAGGAGATCGGCGACGTCGTCGGGATCATGGCCGGCAAGGCCGACGCGCATGGCGGCAACGGGGTTGGTGGCAAGGTCGGTCGCCACGCATTCCACCGAATCCACCATCAGCTTGAAGCCGACGGCGAGCGCATGCTGGTAATTGATTTCGACCGGGATCGGCCGGCGGCCGGCAGGCCCCGGCACCGCCTGTCCCTCTACGACGATGCCTTCCTCCAGCAGATCGGCGACGACGAAGGTGACGGCGGCCGGGGAGAGGCCGATCACCGTGGCAATATCGGCGCGGCTCCTCGGCCCTTCGCGTCTGAGAAGGTTGAGGATGAGGCGTCGGTTCATGGCTCTGGCCGTGGTCTGGTCGCCTTTGAGCTTCACTTGGCATTCCTTAATTTTGTAAATTAATTATTGCGGGTCGGGTTAATTTATGCATAAGTCTGCCCGCCGATCAACAGAACGAGCCAAACGGGTTAGGGGCGTTGCATCGTGGAGGGTCGGCATGTCGAGCGCCTGATCGAGCGGGCTTCAAGGAGGAGGCCGCTGGAAGCGGGCGGTGTTGATCGATCACCGGGAGGAATTCAATGGCATATTCGAAGCAATTTCCTGCAGCCACGCGCAGAACCTTTCTCAAGGGGGCGGGCCTCGTCTCCGCGGCGGCCGTCACCGGCAGCTTTCCGATGCCTGCGATCGCGCAGGCGCAGGAAGTGACGATCATCTCGTCGGAAAACAACGGTGCGGCGCTCGATGCGCTGAAGTCGATCGCTGCGGGCTTCAGCAAGGAAGCCGGCGTCAACGTGGTCGTCAACAATATGGACCACGAGGCGCATAAGACGGCGATCCGCAATTATCTCGTCGCCGGCGCGCCCGATATCTGCTTCTGGTTCTCCGGCAACCGCATGCGCGCCTTCGTCAAGCGCGGCCTGTTCGACGATATTTCCGACCTGTTCGAGAAGGAAAAATACAACGACGTGCTCGGTGCGACGGCCGGCGCCGTCACCGAGGACGGTAAGCAATACGGCCTTCCCACCGGCGGCACGCTCTGGGGCATGTTCTACCGCAAGGATGTGTTCGAGCAATACGGCTTGACGGTGCCGAAGACCGCCGAGGACTTCATGGCCTATGGCGACAAGTGCAAGGCGGCCGGCATTACGCCGATCGCGATCGGCACCAAGGAATTGTGGCCGGCGGCCGGCTGGTTCGACCAGATGAACCTGCGCATCAACGGGCTCGATAAGCACATGGCGCTGATGAACGGCGAGATGAGCTATCTCGATCCGGCGCTGACCCCGGTCTTCGACCAGTGGGAGGCGATGATCGGAAAGGGCTTCTTCACCCCCAACCACACCTCCTTCGGCTGGCAGGAGGCCGCAGCGCTGCTGGCGCAGAAGAAGGCCGGCATGATGAACCTCGGCGCCTTCCTGCGCTCGGCCTTCACCGAAGCCGACCTGCCGCAGCTCGCCTACGCGACCTTCCCGGTTCTCGATCCCAAGGTCGGCCATTTCGAGGAATTCTCGGTCAACTCTGTCCATATTCCCGCCAAGGCCAAGAACAAGCAGGGCGCGCGCGATTTCCTCGCCTATTTCTACAAGCCGGAAAACCTCGCCGCCTATCTCGAGCCGGGCGGCAACGTGCCGCCGCGCCACGACCTGCCGCCGAGCAAGGATCCGCTCGTCAACGTCGCCGTCGAGACGATGAAGACGGTTCAGGGCGCCTCGCAATATTACGACCGCGACAGCGACCCCGACATGGCCCAGGCCGGGCTCGTCGGCTTCCAGGAGTTCATGGCCAAGCCGGACCGGCGCAAGGCGATCCTGACGCGCCTCGAGGGGACGCGGAAGCGGATTTATAAGATTTGAGCCGCAAGCGCGTTATGTTGCCCCTCACCCTAACCCTCTCCTCGTTCTGACGGGGAGAGGGGACGTGCCCTGCGAGAGGTGAGCGGGGGACCGAGAGGTTGCGGCTTGTTCCCTTCGCCCCGTTTACGGGGAGAAGGTGGCGGCAGCCGGATGAGGGGCTGCCCCACGAGGGCCGCTCGCTCTTATCCTTAAACAAGGTTCTCGACATGCAGACATTATGGCGCCGCCAGCGTTGGTGGCTTACCCCGACTTTGCTCATTGCGCCCGGTATCGCGCTGTTCTTCACCGTCATCCTGCTCTCAGCGGTCCGGAGCGTCTGGATCAGCTTTCACGAATGGGACGGGTTCGGGCCGATGGTGTGGATCGGGCTCGGCAATTACGTCGAGCTCTACAGCGATCCGCAATTCTACGTGTCGCTGAAGAACAATCTGATCTGGCTGGTGATGTTCATGGCCGCGCCGCCGATCGGGCTCGCCATTGCGCTCCTGGTCAACCAGAAGATTGCAGGCATGCGCTTCCTGAAGTCGCTGTTCTTCATTCCGCTGGTGCTGGCTTCCGTCACCGTCGGCGTCGTCTTCACCTGGGTCTATACGCCGGAGTTCGGGCTGCTGGCGCTGATCTTCAGGGCCTTCGGGGCGGTGGCGCCGGCGGTGCTGTCGGACGAGCATTTTGTCACCTTCGCGATCGTCATCGCCGCACTCTGGCCGCAGATCACCTTCTGCATGGTGCTTTATCTCGCCGGCCTCAATAATCTCAGCGAAGAGCTGATCGGCGCCGGGCGCGTCGATGGGGCGAGGGGCTGGAACATGCTGCGCCACATCGTGCTGCCGCAGCTGACGCAGGTCACCTTCATCGCCATTGCCGTCACCGTCGTTGGGGCGCTTCGCTCCTTCGACATGATCTCGGTGATGACATCGGGCGGGCCGTTCGGGTCCTCCTCGGTGCTCGCCTACCAGATGTACGAGCAGTCGATCTTCTCCTACCGCTTCGGCTACGGCGCGGCGATCGCCTCGGTGCTCTTCGTGATCATGGCCGTCTTCATCGCCTGGTATCTCACCCACATCATCCGCAGCGAAGAGAGGGGAGGCTGATGTATCCTCGTCCCATTCCCGAAAGCGCGACCTGGCAGCGCCGCTTTTATGTCTCGGCCGTCGTCCTCGTGCTGATCCTCTGGCTCTGCCCGCTCTTTGCGATCATCCTCACCTCCTTCCGCTCGACGGCGGACGTGATGGGCGGCAATCTCTGGGGCTGGCCGACCGAGATCGGCCTCATCGACAATTACCGGGCGGTCTTCACCGACACGCCGATGGCGCGCTATTTCCTGAACAGCCTGATCATCACCATCCCCTCGGTGATCGGCGTGCTGACGCTCTCGACCCTCGCGGGCTTCGTGCTGTCGCGCTACCGCTTTCCCGGCAACATGCTGATCTTCGCGCTCTTCGTCGGCGGCAATTTCCTGCCGCACCAGATCATGATGATCCCGGTGCGAGACCTGATGGTGCGGCTCGACCTGATCGATACCACCGTGGCGCTGATCATCTTCCACGTCGCCTTCCAGACGGGGTTTGCGACGCTCTTCATGCGCAATTTCATTGCGGCCCTGCCGGATGAGTTGTTCCAGGCGGCCCGCGCCGAGGGCGCTTCGCCCTTCCAGACGCTCATCCATGTGGTGATCCCGCTGGTGCGGCCGGCGCTGGCGGCGCTTGCCATCCTGATCTTCACCTTCGTCTGGAACGATTATTTCTGGGCCGTGGTGCTGACCGTCAGCGACAGCGTCAAGCCCGTCACCGCCGGCCTTGCCAATCTGCGCGGCGAATGGGTCTCGGCCTGGAACCTGGTATCGGCGGGCACGATCATCGTCGCCGTGCCGCCCGTCATCATGTTCTTCCTGATGCAGCGGCACTTCATTGCCGGCCTCACCATGGGCGCGGTGAAGGGATGAGCCGGCGTCTTCCGTTTCAACAAGAGAGGGCCAGGATATGACCAGTCTCGAACTCCGAGAGATCAACAAGAATTACGGCGCCTATCATGCGCTGCGCGGCATCGATCTCACGGTCGCGCAAGGCGAGTTCATCGTCATGGTCGGCCCCTCCGGCTGCGGCAAGTCCACGTTGTTGAAATCGATTGCCGGCCTGGAGACGATCTCGTCGGGCCAGATCGTGATCAACGGCCGCGATGTGACGCGGCAGGAGCCGGGTGACCGCGGCATCGCCATGGTCTTCCAATCCTATGCGCTCTATCCGCATATGACGGTGGCCGAGAATATGGGCTTTGGCCTGCGCATGGCGAAGCGCCCGAAGGCCGAGATAGATGCGGCCGTCGCCCGCGCCGCCAAGATCCTCCGGATCAGCGACCAGCTCGACAAGCGGCCGAAGCAATTATCAGGCGGCCAGCGGCAGCGCGTGGCGATCGGCCGGGCGATCACCCGCTCGCCCGAGGTTTTCCTGTTCGACGAGCCGCTGTCGAACCTCGATGCGGCGCTCAGAACCCAGATGCGCGTCGAGCTCAGCAGCCTGCATGCCGAACTCGGCGCCACCATGGTCTATGTCACCCACGACCAGGTGGAGGCGATGACCATGGCAAGCCGCATCGTCGTGCTCAACCAGGGCATCATCGAGCAGGTCGGCTCGCCGCTGGAGCTTTACCGCAACCCCGACAATCTCTTCGTCGCCGGCTTTCTCGGCGCGCCGCGCATGAATTTCCTCGGCGTCACCATCGATGCCGTTTCCGGCCGCCATGTCACGGTTTCCGCGCCCGGCCTTGCGCCGCTGACGGTGGAGCTGTCGCAGCCCGCGACACTGGCCAAAGGCACGGGCCTGACGCTCGGCGTGCGGCCGGAGGCGATCTCGGTGGTCGCCGAGGGCAGCGAGAGCGGCGCGGTGCATGGCGAGGTGCGCCTCGTCGAGCATCTCGGCCGCGAGACCATTCTCTATGTCGATGCCGGCAATCTCCAAACCATCGCGTCGGAAAGCGGCACCGGCAACATCACCGCCCAGCTCAGCTACGTCGCGCCCTTTGCCGCCGGCCAGAAGGTGGCGCTGAAGCTCGATGCGCGCGAACTCTATCTCTTCTCTGCCGACGGCGGCCGCACGATCAGCGCCCGCAAGACCATTCTCGACAAATAGGAAAGACCAGCCCCGTGTCCGACAAGACCCTCTCCGTATGGAACACCGTCAAAACAGACCGCTTTCTCGTCGGCGTCCCGCATTATCCCGAGCATGTCGACGAAAGCTATTGGGAGCGCGATGCCGAGCGCATGGCCAAGGCCGGCTTCAACGTGGTGCGCATGGCCGAATTCGCCTGGCACATTCTCGAGCCGAAGCTCGGCACCTACAATTTCGATCTCTTCGACCGCGCCATCGCGATCCTCGGCCGCCACGGCATCGATACGATCATGTGCACGCCGACGGCCACCCCGCCGCGCTGGCTGACCGCTGCCCACCCTGAAATTTTAAGGGTGGACGGCAAGGGCCGGCCGATGAGCCACGGCTCGCGCCAGCATTGCGACACGGCAAGCCCCGTCTTCCGCGAGCACAGCAAGCGCATCACCAAAGCGATGGCCGAGCACTACCGCGACAACCCCTTCGTCGTCGGCTGGCAGACCGACAATGAGCTCAACACCAGCATGCCTGAGAGCTTTTCCCGAGCGACGCTCAGCGAATTCCAGCTGTTCCTCGCCGACAAATACAGCGAGATCGCCGAACTCAACCGCGCCTGGGGCGGCGATTTCTGGGCGACGGCCTATGACAGCTTCGATCAGGTGGTGCTGCCGATCGAGTTCGGCCCGACCTTCCCGAGCCCCGGTCACCTGCAGGATTACCACCGCTTCCTCGCCTTCTCGACGGCCCGCTTCCAGCACGACCAGGTGGAGATTTTGCGCGCGGTGAAGCCTTCCTGGTTCGTCTTCCACAATCTCGGCGGCCTCCGGGATATCGATTTCCGCGGCCAGTTCAGCAAGGATCTCGATTTCGTCGGCTACGACATCTATCCGATGCTCTATGACGAGTTCATGCGGCTCGGCAACCATGCCAAGGTGCAGGCGCTGCATCTCGATATCTGCCGCGGCTTCTCCGGCAATTACATCGTGCCCGAGCAGCAATCGGGCTTCGGCAGCCAGCCGGGCTTCTGCACGCTGACACCGGAGCCGGGCGAGTTGCGCCGCATGGCGCTCTCCTCGGTTGCTCATGGTGCCGACGGGTTAATGTTTTTCCGCTGGCGCCCGGCCCATTTCGGCGCCGAGATCTACTGGATGGGCGTCATCGACCATGACGATATCGGCCGCCACCGCTATGAGGAGGCCAGGCGCTTCGCCACCGAGATGACAGCGCTGCAGCCCAAGATCCTCGGCACCTATGTGCGCATGGATGTCGGCATCGCCGGCTCCGATTTCGACAATCAGGAAGCCCACAAGACCTATCCGATCGGCCTGCCGAGCCCGCAGGACGATGCGATCCTCATGCACCAGTACTGCTACGACCGCGGCATCGCCTGCGGCTTCATCCACCCCGAGGACGATCTTTCCAGGCTGAAGCTCTTCTATGTCCCCCACTGGGTGATGTGGAAGGACGAATGGACGGCGAGGCTCGAAGCCTTCGCCGCCTCCGGCGGCACCGTCGTCATCGGCGCCCGCACCGGCACCCGCACGCAGGATAACCACGTCATCCGCGAGACCGCGCCGGGCACCGCGCTCTCCAAGCTGACCGGCGTGCGCGTCGAGGATTTCGGCCGCCTGGCCGCCCCTGGCGCAAACGGCCTGTTCGACGTGATGGAACGCTCCGGCGGCCTGGTCATCCCGCCGAACAGACCGGCCGAAAGCAACCGCCGCCAGCGCCGCTTCAAGCTCGGCAACCGCGAACTGACCGCCGGCCATTTCTACGAAAATCTTACCATCGAGCCCGATGTCGAGGTCATCGCCGCCTGGTCCAACCGCTACGCCGAGGGCCAGCCGATGGCGACCGCCCGCAAGGTCGGCAAGGGCCAGGTGGTCTATCTCGGCACCTATCTGACGCCCGAATTGACCGACGCGCTCACCGAACGCCTCTTCCCCCAGGCCGGCGTGGTACCGCTGGTGGGTGGATTGCCCGAGGGCGTGGAGGTGACGATGCGGATGAACGAGGAACGCCGGCTGCTGTTCGTGCAGAATTATACGGATCAGGCTGTGGTGGTCGGCGGCGTGCCGGCCGGGCGAGATCTGCTGGATGGGGAGAAGGCGGTGCGGGGGACGCTGGAGCTTGCGGGGTATGGGTGTGCGATTGTGGAGTTGGAGGGGTGAGGGAGTAGAACAAAAATAATGTAGGCAGTGCCGGTGGCCCCCCTTGTATCTGCACGTTAGTAATTTCGTGCGATGGAAGCGATTGAGCCTCTGGCCGGGTGGCCACCCGGCCAGAGGCTTGACGAAGTCGCCCGTCCCCCCTCCGGTTACAACCGTGGATGAGCCTGGGATCTTCGTCATCGTCACGTACGACCGAATAGTCGCTTGGCTCCAATCGCACGCACAAGGCAGGTTACCGTGAACAGAATTATATGTG
>NZ_PSOW01000022.1:0-92997 GCF_003013335.1 Rhizobium sp. H4 | reverse complement strand
GCCCAGGCTTCCTGGTTGTGAGAAACTCCAATGAGGTCTCCATGGAGTAACTCCCGTTCTTCATCCATGGAAATCTCGATCACAGACTAGGCGGCGAAGGACAATGTGGGGGGAGAACACCGGTTACATTTAACGTCTTTTCTGACCGTCTTCAGCAAGAGATCATGCGGAAGATTGTCGAACAGCTTTGATGTCGGATTCCGGATCAATCATCTGCTTGACCACCATCTGCGCGATCCGATCACTGACCGCCGATTCCAGATCTTGTAGAGATTTCTCGCAAGGTCTTTGTCAAACATCTCCAGGGTCTCACCGTCCACCCGGCTGCACCACGGTTGGCTTTGACCGCTTTGTAAGCTTCGTACACTTGCCGCTTCTCAATCCGAAACGGCTTGTCTGTCGTACCTATCGAAGTCATCCTGTTTCCAGTTGTTCCAAACAATACGACCACCTGATCCGATCCCTTTGCTCCGGCCCCATTACAGGGCCCTCAACGCTCATACGGATCGGTCCGCCCCAGTCTCCTGCATCGGTACTCTCGCCTTACGGTTTCTCCGCTTGGGCTTCTCCCTTGGCATCAGGAGCCTGGTTCCTGCAGTTCCGGGTGAAAGCCTGTGTCCAACTCACGCCCCCTCTACGCCGGTCGCCGCCCGCCCAATCATCAGGCACCCGGCGGACTTGTCCCAGGATGACGAAACAGTCCTGGTTTCGACGACGCTTATATTCATAACGGCGCGTCTTCGGAGGGTTCACTTTCGTTCGTCTTTCGGACACGCACCTGCTCGGATCTCGTCCGAACTTTTCATCCGGCGCTCACCACCACGGCTCTTTACCGCAGCAGCTCGGACTGGTTTGAGACCCGCTCCTGAAAGCCGATCCCGGAGGGCCATCCTCCATCATTCACGCAGCTTCACGTTACGGGGTTAGCTCACACTGAACTCCTTCCGTGCCTCTGCAGCACACTTTCGTCGATGAAGATCAGTTTCTCCGGATCGAGGTCCAATTGACCATCGAACCAGGCGCGCCGGCGCTTCAGGACGTCCGGTCGGTCCTGCTCCAGTGCGTGTGCGGTCTTTTTTAAAGGTCCACCCACGGCTTCGAAGCCAAGCGCCAAGTGCGCTGCGGCTGATCTTCACCTGCCGCTCGACGGACAAGCGCTCAACCATCTCATCGAGCGTCACATCCCTACGCTCGTTGATCAACGCCACAACGAATTCCTCGTGTGCATCCACTGCCGAAGGTCGTCTCCAGCCCTGTGGCCGAGCAGTCAGCTCACCCTCTTTCGCTCTTGCAATCCAGCGGATCGCCGTCGAAATCCCAACTCCGAAACGAGCCGCAGCCTGTCGAGCCGACATGCCCGCCGCAGACGCTTTCAAAACCCGTATTCGAAGATCATCGCTCAGTGCTTGTCCCATCATCCACCTCTTCTCTGTGGAGTTGAATCAGCTTCGATGGACGCCGTCACATCACAATCGATTCATCGATCGCAGGACTTGCTCTAGGTCGCTCGTGGCGGGGCGAAACTCGGTTGCTGAAAACGATGATGCTCTTCGAACGGCGCCAAATGAAATTTTGCCGGCTGCATCCTCCTTGTAAGCGCGGACGATCCATTGGACGCCTGACTATCCTTAAAACGTCGTCTTTTTGCATTCGAGACGGGCAGGAAAGGCTTCATTAACCAACGCAACCAATAGGTATTCTCAGCTATGTCACAGACCCACAAGATTGATCTGCCGTTCGAATGAATGAAACGGCAATTGGAAGATTTGAGTAGACAAGTCGATCGTCCACCTCACCTAAAAGGTTTGCCTTTATGCCCAAGTCCATTAGACTCGCTTTATCTTTGATATTTGTTCTGCTCTCTCTTCTCGCGGCGGGCCAGGGCATCGTGAGTATCGTCAAGCTGCTGTCCATTAGGAGCAATATATCCGAAGTTGCCAGCAACTGGCTGCCATCGATCGATGTGATAAATCGGATCAATACGATCACCGGGGACTACCGCATCCTGCAGTTCAGGCTGGTGACAAACTCATCAGATTCGACGAGCCTTGCGCATAATATCACCACCTTCCGCCAGAAGATGGAGGATCTCGCGAATGCCCGTGGTGAATATGAGCCGATGGTGACATCCGGCGAGGAGCGTCAGGCCTATGACGCGTTCTCCGCTTTGTGGACGCAATATCAGGAGGATGGCGAGCGGATTGTTAAACTAATGCAGGCAGGCAAGAAGGATGAAGCATTTGCTCTTCTAACGAGTGACGCCACGACGAAACTGTATAATGATAGCGGAGCGCTCCTTGACCAGGATGTCGCAGTTAACAAGCGTGGTGGAGTCGCGGCCGTCGGAAACACGATGGGCGCCGTTTCATCGACGGTTTTGGTCACCATTCTTGCCATGGCGCTGGCAACTACGACGGGCATTATAGCCCTGCTTTACTGCATCCGGAAGATTACCGATCCGATCTCGCGGTTGACTACCACGATGGGCGTACTGGCAGATGGTAATCTCGACACTGAGGTTCCTTTCGCAATGCGCGCCGACGAAATCGGCAAGATGTCGAGAGCCGTTGAGGTATTCAAGCAAAACAGCATCAAGGCCCGCGATCTGAACGCGCAGGAGGCCGCGTTGCAGGCCAAGAGCGCCGACTTGCAGTCGAGCATTGCCGAGGTGGTGTCAGCCGCCGTAGCCGGTGACTTCACCCATCGCATCACCAAGAAATACGGCGATGCGGCTCTCGACCGTTTTGCAGGAAGCGTCAACGAGCTGGTCACCTCTGTTGACCGGGGCATCGCCGAAACTCGCCGAGTTATCTCAGCGCTTGCCGATGGGGATCTGACGGAAAACATGTGCGGCGAGTTTCAGGGAGCCTTTGGTGAACTGAAGAGTAATGTCAACGCCACCATGGCAGCCCTTCGATCCGTATTAGGCGAGGTTCGCTCCGCCGTCGACACGATCAACGGCGGAGCCGGCGAGATGCGCATCGCCTCAGGCGACCTTTCAAAGCGCACGGAACAGCAAGCCGCGGCCCTGGAGGAGACCTCTTCGGCGCTTGAGGAAATCACGGTGGCGGTAAAAAGCTCGACAGAAAGAGCCACGGAAGCCAGCCATATGGTCGATGAGGCACGCAGAAGCACCGAGCAGTCGAGCGCGGTTGTCAAAGACGCGGTCGCCGCCATGGGCCGCATCGAGCAGGCCTCGGATGAAATCGGCCAGATCATTAACGTCATTGACGAGATCGCCTTCCAGACCAATCTTTTGGCCCTCAACGCCGGCGTCGAGGCGGCGCGTGCGGGTGACGCTGGAAAGGGTTTCGCCGTTGTGGCTCAGGAGGTGCGTGAACTGGCACAGCGCTCCGCCACTGCCGCCAAGGATATCAAGGCGCTGATCAACCGGTCCGGCGACGAGGTCAAAACTGGGGTCAGGCTGGTAACGGCCACAGGCGATGCCCTTGGTCTAATCCGAGGCCACGTGATCAAGGTGAACGAGCACGTTCATACGATCTCGACGGCGGCACGAGAGCAATCGACCGGGCTGGCGGAAGTCAGCACTGCGGTCAACCAGATGGATCAGACAACCCAGCAGAATGCGGCGATGGTGGAAGAATCGACGGCGGCCACCAACCGGTTGGCGGATGAGGCTTCCAATCTGGCGCGGCTTATTGCGCGCTTCAGGCTCGACGGTTCGACTTTTGTACGGCGTGTTGCCCACCAGAACGGTAAGCCGGCCGCCTCGCCAGCGCGTGCCCTCTCCCAGAAGCTTGCCGGCGCCTTCGGCGGACGTACTACAGCCGCTGTCGCGACTAAGGAATGGGAAGAGTTTTAATGAATCATGTCATAATTCACCGCAGGATATTATCGGTTTCCATCTGGCAGCCAGCAGTTCTGCATGAAGACGACGTTGATCCCGGAAATCCGGGGGTTAGCAGAGGCGACGCCGCTGCCCCTAACGCATGTTCTCGGTTCAGGGATCTGCCGGTTCTGTCATTCCGGTGATAGAGCTTGCTGCCGAGATAACCAATCCCATCGGTCTAGCCACAGCGCCATTGTCGTCGTTGAGGTAGCAGATGGTATCATCGGCCCGGTCGTCGATCAGGTCTCTGGCATTCTATCGATCAACGGCGATCGGATCCAACCGGTTCGGACTTAGGCGCGACTTCGACCCAACCTTCAGCTACGGAATCACTCCGCTTGAACAAGGGATGGAATGCTTCCTTAGTTTTGAGCAAAGGTTTGGCACCAATCAGGACGCATCGCAGCTGCCTAGCAGACTTTTGCTTTTTCACCTTCCGCGACTGTCTTCCTTCAAGACGCGGAGTATTAACGAAATTCAACGAGAGTTCGAAGATGTCCAAAGTTATCGCAATCAATTTCGGGCAACAGGCTAAGACAGATACCCACTTAAAAAGCCACGAAGATGCACAGTCGCAGCGCCTGGAGCAAGAGCGGCTGCAAATGATCCAAATCACCAATCACCTTGAAGCACTGTACGCTCGGCTGCTGACCGTCTGTGGCGACAGACCGAAAAATTAAGGGCGCAGCGATGGTATAGCCCGGTGGAGCGCTGCGAACCACAGCGCCATCGCGAAGGGCTATTTCCGGGTCAGCTTTCGGGCGGAGAGGCCTGCGAAGCACACATAGATCGCCTATGCGGCAGAACATCGCTCATATGCACTGTTTTAGATGGCAGTTCGCCGTAACGTCTCTTGTACTCTGCAGCAAAACGGCCGAGGTGTGTGAAGCCCCACTTAAGCGCTATTTCCGAAACGCTGATTTTAGCGCCGTTTTGCAGCAGTTCCTGTCGAGCTGCGCACATACGCAAGTCTCGGAGGTGCATTGTGGGGCTGGTATTACGAAATTGTCGGAAGCCGTGCTGCAAAGTCCGCACGCTGACCTTGGCCGCAGCGGCGATATCGTTAAGGGAAATGGGTTGAGCCATATGCTCTTCCATAAACTCCATTGCCCGTTTCACGTGGCGAGGCGTGGGAGACGGAGCCGGACGACGAAGTTCATCGGTATAGCGATGCATACAGCTTTCGATCAAAAGGTACTCTATCGCGTCGAGGAGCGAGCTATAGGCCGACGGGCATTGTCGCAGAGCCCCCCCGGCACTGAGGCCGCGATGGGCAGACAGGGCTAGTTCTCGCATGAGCGTTCCCGCGCTCGATGCAAGATCAAGGGTCGGCTGAATTTGCAGATTTCCGCTGATCGTCCGATCGAGCATGCGAGAAAGCTTGTCACGCAAGGATTGCGTATCGATCGTCAATGACAGTTGAGATCTTATGCCATCTTGTCGGGCATTCAGCGGAGCATCTGCAACATGCGGCGACTCTACCTGTTGCCCAGACCAATGAAAGACTGCATTCCCGGACGCCGGCAGGAAGACCGTTACGACGTCAACTGGGGAATCTATCATGACCGAGAACGCCTCTTCATGATGGGCATCCGCAACGCCAAAACCATCAAGGGAAATTCGACTGCAGCGAGAGTTAAGCGATCTACTGTCGTGTTGAGCAAGGTCAGAGGACGCCAGGGGCGATGATATCAAAGGCAAAAGACGTTCGGGATCGGAGCCCTCGATAAAGTTGTCTTTCACTAAGGTCCCTTCATCGGGCTTGCTGAACAAACTTTCGGTCATCCAATATAACCTATCTATGAACACCAACTCGCACATGCCGGGACTAGTTTTCCAAACCTTTAAAGCTCGAGACCGGATGGCGTGCGAGCGATTTTGATCGCGTACATGACCGATTCGGACCTTTGTGGAGGCCGGTTGAATCTCTCATTCCCTAGGCTTTCGTCATGGCGGATCATCACCAGCACCGACATCCACGTTCTCCCGCTCGAGATGGCCTCCTAGTTTTTCAGCGCTGCAGTTGGGAAGCCTCTAATGATGCGATGACTGGCTTCCACAAGCCTCGAACAGATTGACAGATTGTCTGATATACGTTAATGCTATTCCTGATCAAAGGCAAGGCAGCATCAGGGAAATCTGCCACGGTTCTAGTGGAGTTCCCGCACGGCAAATCAATCTAAAGATGCCTCCCAAGGCGAGGGGTGACGGGCTGCTTTCGATCGCAGCCCGTCACGGGAAGGGTGGGAGTGCTATGAGTGGGAGAGAACCTACGCCAACCGACCTTGGAGGCCGTTGAGTCGACACGGAGAAAAATGATTGTGCTGTAGGATGGCCCCACGATTTCGCCACACGCTGGTCCTCTTAACCTGCGCATCAGCATACTTCGGTTATGACGTATAAGAGAGGCACGCTCCAGGCTCAACACTCGGAGACGCAAAGACGTCGACGAGTTCTTTTGGCCTACTAAGCGAGGCGGTCGCGGCAAATATCAATGCGTAAGCCGCGCCTCGTCGCATTGAGTTGACTTTGCGCTCTTCTTAGCGGGTACGGACTCCGGGCGTCTGATTGGGCAAAAGAAGAGTAAGGACGAAACCTGATGATGGTCAAACAGCTTGTGCTGCCATAGGCGTGCTGTTGTCTGTGCCGCGCGAACGCGAAAAGCGCGATCAAATCGGAACGTGGCGGCGAGAGAAGACTAACAGGAAAGACCACATCAAACTCAACCGGGTGTCGGAATACCGATGCTTACGGCATTGCGGGCATGAGGCCTCAAAATGACGCCGGTCTCGACATGTGTCCGCCGAAAATCGCAAAAAGGAATTGACAGATTGTCGGACAAAAATTTTACTATATCGCCCGCGCATTGCTTGTTCGCGGGAGACGCAGCGACGGACCGGGAGTTATAAGTGCTAAACTTGGCCAAAAATGCACAAATTGTCGACCTTCTTAATCTGCCGGAAGCGGCGACCGGCGCGTGATACAAGCGTCTCTGACTCACAAGGCGTGTCATACTCCATCGACCGAGGTACTGGTTGAACGTGACAGTGACGCCAACATTTCTCCTGGGGAAAAAGTCTGTGTCTTGATAGGCGCGTCAAATCCTGTTGGTCTTTGTTTGGCGCGCTCATTTATAGAAAAAGGCTATCGGGTCGCCGTAGGCGACGCCAATCCCGCCGACTTCGCCTCCCTGGCTGAAGGCCAGGGAAACAATTTTTTACCGGTCAAAGTCAACCCGAACAGAGACGTTTACGTCAACTCAATGGCTGACCAGGTGTATTTGCGCTGGAGACGGGTCGACGTTCTGGTGAACATAGTTTTCCGCAGAAATGAAACAACCCAAACTGTAACGGGATCGCTATCCAGCGCGAATCTGGGGCTTGATGCCGTATCCAATCTAATCAGAGTTACAGGTGCCTTTAGCTCTCGACTTCAGGGCGCGGAGCTTGCCGTAGTGGACGTCGCATGGTTCGAAGAGACGACCTCGCTGGAAGCAGAAGCCGTCCTTCAAGCGGCGTTGCGCACTACTACCTCCGCAATTGCTAGGCAATATTTCGGTTCCGGGCTGAGGATAAATGCTGTACACGCCAGCGATGTGAACTCTACGTCTTCAAGCGAAAATGACGTGCTTCGAACAGTGATCCACGCCGTGCAATTCCTGGCGAATTCGGAACTGTCCGGAAAGCTGACAGGGAACGTGCTGGAGATCGATCCTCGGTGCAGATAGATCCACTCCCACGTTCTGATCCGGCAAATCTGCAGGTATTAACCTTCCGTTTAGTTTCTCGAAAGACGCAATGGGTAAGAGGTCAAATCCTAACAACACGTAAAAAAGTTTCGATTGTTTTAGTGAAACTCTTATCCATGTTCGTTCAGGCTCAAACATTACTATTCCAAAAGCGAGGCCCCAGCACCGTTTGAGCCCTTTGGAGGTAAGTATGTTCGTCGATCGCCTGTTGTCCACCTTTACCATAAGAGCAAAGGTGTTATTGGTACTTGTACCCTTGATCCTGATATTGGCGGCAGTTGGTGGGGTCGGCTTAAAAGCAACTGGCTTGCTTCAGTCTCGTCTTCGGCTTTCAAATGAGGTTCTTCAGACCTTGAGCGGGTTTCGAAGTGTCGCGGAAAGCATGAACCGCTTTTTGGCGCAAAGCTCAACGGAGTACCGAGATGAGGCGCTGACAAGTTTAAACGGGCAGAGCGCAACCATGCAGTCGCTCCAGGAAGCGGCGGCAGGTAGCGGGAGCGAAACTGGTGCGCTCGAAAACAGTGTATCGGCAATGTCCGTTATCTCGGGCAGCATCGGCCGCATGTGGTCTTTGCATAATGACGAGGAATCCGTTCGCAGCGACATTGTTTCCAACTTGTCGAAGATCAAGGAGGTCGGAGGCGCCCTTAAATTGGCTGCGGTTGATGTGCGCTCACAAGTACGCAATCAGGAGAACTCCGGGAAAACCATGCTCCGGGAGGCTACCCGCTCACTCGATACGGCATCAGTTATGCAACACATAGCGGAAGACTTGGTGAGCTTGCCGGACGGAGCGAAGCAGCCTCCGACTGTCGCCCAGCAAGGGCTTGTGATCAAAAAGTCGCTAAAAACAGTTAAGCGGGTAGTCTCGACTGCTGACGAGCAGGCCGTTACTAAAATTGAGAGGACTATCGCCAAGCTAATCGCCAACCCCGAATTTGTCGACCCTTCCACACGGCTTGCCGGCTCTGACCTACAGAGCTTTGCGACGAACCTGCGAGTGGATGCGATCCAGCACATGATTGAAGGAACAAATGCGATCCGGGCGTTGGATAAAGCGTTGACGGATTCCGAAATGCTTGTTGCGACGGCGACAACGATCGGCCAGGACGCCGATTCGATCGAAATCGAAATCAATAACCTGTTCCGTACAGCCAACGCAGAGAATCAGCAGCGCCTCGTTGAGCAACTTACAAAATTGGCGCGTGACACCGTGGCAGTTGGAGGCGTTGCCAGCTCGATATCTGGCTTCGATAAAATGCAGGAAGATCTATTCGCCCAGGTGGATTCTATCCAAGAGAACACAGAGAAGCTGGTCAAGATAGCGGAAGCCCGCCAAGCGCAATATTCTGAGGCGGACAAAACCGGCCAGGAGATCTGGAAAAACCTCGTAACCTTTGCAGCAACTCAGGAAAACGATGCTCGCAATGAAAGCAATCTTGCCCGCTTGCTGTCAACTATCGCCACAGTGTCCGGCGTCTTGGTAGCCTTGGCGGCTGGCGCCGGCCTGATGGCGACACTTCGCGCCCCGATCGAACGGATCGCGAAGCGCATGCAAGAGCTGGCAAAGGGCGATCTTCGATCGCAGATTGTCGGACGTGACCGGAGAGACGAAATAGGTGAAATGGCTCGCGCACTCGAGGTTTTCCGTGAAAATGCTGTCTCGAAGATGGACATCGAGACACGAACGGAAGCCGATAGGAAAACCGTTGAACAGGAGCGGATGGATCGTGAACGCGAACGCGCTCAGATGGAGGAGGAGGTCGCAACTGCCGTCACCATTCTAGGAGAGGCGTTATCTCGATTGGCGCGTGGCGACATCTCTCAAGAAATTGACCGCCAATTCCATCCCAATCTTGAGCCGCTGAGGCGCGATTTCAATCACTCGCTTTCGATCCTGAGAGAGACAGTGTCTCATATCGACGAGAATACCAATCAAATTCAATGGGGAACCAGCGAGCTTTTCAAAGCCTCAGATGATCTGTCGCGGCGAACTGAATTGCAAGCCGCCTCACTGGAGGAGGCTGCGGCCGCCGTCGAACAGGTGACGGTCACGGTCAGAAAATCATCCGAGAATGCCTATGAAACCCAGGCTTTCGTGTCCGTTGTTAAAGAACACGCCGAGGGTGCGGCAACCATTGTGACCGATGCGATCAACGCAATGGGCAGAATAGAAGACGCGTCCCACAAGATCGGCCAAATCATTGGTTTGATCGATACGATTGCGTTCCAGACAAATCTTTTGGCACTAAATGCTGGTGTCGAGGCGGCTCGTGCTGGAGATGCCGGAAAGGGTTTTGCAGTCGTAGCCCAGGAAGTGCGCGAACTTGCCCAGAAATCATCAGCTGCAGCCCGCGAGATTCGCCACCTGATTTCGGAATCCTCTTCGGAGGTGGCGATCGGCTCAGATTACGTGGGGAAAGCAGGTGAGGCGTTACACAACATAACGGCGTCGATCTTGAAGATTTCCGATCGGATTGATCAAATCGTCAATTCGAGCCGCGAGCAAGCGGCGTCCCTCGCCGAGATCAACAATAACGTCAATGTACTTGACCAGGGAACACAACAAAACGCTGCCATGGCCGAGCAGACAAATGCCGCGGCAAAGACTCTCTCGGATCAGACTAACGAACTCAGCGAGCGGCTCGCTTCATTCAAATTGACCGAAGATAAGTCGACGCGTCGGGTTAGGTTAGTGGCGTAAGCTGCGCATCGAACGAGACTGCCACGCGTCGGATGGCCACTGTGATAGCGGCGTTCTACTGAAGGGAAATCCGCTTACGGAAGCGAAATCCGGGCTTAGGCTCTTGGTCTCCCTTTCGCCGCCCGTCTGACTGTAAAAAACCCGCCTAGAGCCGATCAACCTTCAAGAGATCAACTGCTTTGCAATGCTCAGAGACACGAGAGGTATCAAATCCGTGCGCATACGTGAAATTACAAGAGCCATTATTCTAATCACCGGCTTGGTGATCCCTTCTGTAGCGGCCGCCGGTGGCCTTACGGAATTGCCGCGGGAGGAACGAAAAACCTACGAGTTGCTCGATCCAAAGTTGCCTACAGGTGAATCTGTCTTCCGCACGTTTAAGGCACAGCGAGCACCGCCGTGGAAAATTGGGTACGCATCGACATATGCTGACAATTCTTGGCGTGCGAGTATTCTTGATGAGTTCACAAACAAGATTGTTCCAGCTTTCAAGAAAGCGGGGCTGGTCTCCGAGTTCATCGTCACCCAGTCAAATCTTGAAGACGCTGTCCAGATCAGGCAGATGCGGCAGATGGTAGACGACGGCGTTGATGCAATTATTATCTGCTGTTCGAACCTCACGGCGCTTAATCCTACGATAGAGTATGCGTATTCAAAAGGAGTGCCTGTGTTCTCGTACTCTGGTTACGTAACATCGCCGTTCGCCGTCAACGCAACTGAGAACAACATGCAAGGCGGGTTTGAGGCGGCGAAGTGGCTCGCTGAAGAAATCGAAGGAAGTGGCAATGTGCTTCTCGTTTCGGGGATCTCCGGCTTTGCCTCCTCGGACAGCTTTGACGTCGGCGCAAAGAAGGCTCTGGAGTATTATCCCGAGATAAAGATCGTAGGTCATGTCGACGGGAAGTGGACAGACAAGGTCGCGCAGGCCGAGGTGCAAAAATTCCTTGCAGCGAATCCCGGTGGAATTGATGGTATTATCGTTCAGTCGGGAGCTGAGAATGGTGTTATCAACGCGGTGCGCCAGTCCGGGCGCGACATGATCCCAATCGTTCTAGGGGGCGAAGCTTCGGCAGCCTGTTACTGGCGACGGAACCCCGACTTCGTAAGCAAGAGTTTTCATTTCTGGCCGCCGCGCTCTGAGGCGGGTTTCGTATGGGACGTAATGATGCGAACTCTTGAGGGACAGGGCCCCAAAATTCAGACAATCCTGCGGCCAGCAATTCCCAGTACCATAGAGGATGTAATGGCGGATTTGCCAGCTGATTGCGATCCTAACTCTGAGGATTGGATCGAGCCGAAGAATACAGCTTGGTGGTCTGCCAGCGCTGCTGCTAAATATTTCGATAACCCAGCGGATCCGCTCTCCTGGAAGCCGGCCGATTGAAGATCGCATGCGGGGTCTGTGTGGAATGCGGTGCCTTCATGATCGGCTCTCGTGCAAGGTAGGCTGCGCTAAGGAATGACAGTTCAAATTGGGAAATGCCCGGGTCGCCTCAGGAGACATGAGACAAGCGATCCGGTTCCAACGAACATATTTGCTCCGCGGTAGCATTCTTCCTCCGGCCCTCCTCTCGCCAAACGGGACAACATACTCATTGCGCCAATCAATCTACGTGCTGCCGCGAAGGTTGTTGCTTCGAATGTGAAAGCAAAGTTCATTTCCGACCGCACTATCCGGCTCAGGCCGACGCGCGGTTCGACGCCTTACTGACATATCTGCATCAATTTGTTGCTCGAATGATTTGGGTGGCGTTCCCGGAATTCCTGATCGGATGGATGATGCATCCTGTCTTGGCCCTCGGTAAGGAGCTTCACGATGGATTCGACTTTACAACCGCTTTGGCAACGCTCCTTTTTTCAGAAAAGGCGCAATCGCCGGAGAGACGAAGCGCTGCATCATGATACCTCAGCCGACCGAGGAGCGCTGCTTGAAGCATTGATCGGCGTGTTGCCTCTCCCAATTTTCTTCAAAGATCTGCACGGTCGCTATGTCGGTTGCAACAAGGTTTTCGAAGATCTCCTCGGTCGCTCGCGCGACGAGATCATCGGGAATACAGATTTTGATCTCAGTTCAACGCAACTGGCGGAAATTTATTCTATTGAAGAGAAAGGCCTTCTTGAAAGGGGTGGAGCCCAAGTCTCCGAGCGTAAGATCGCTCTCGCAAACGGCGCCATCCTGGATGTTGTCTGCAACAAGGCAGTTTTCAGAGGTCACGACGACGAGCCCGCGGGTCTGATTGGCGTTATCATTGACATAACCGAACACAAGTTGGCGGAGCAGGAACTCAAAAACGCTCTCGAACTAGCCCAAGGGATCGTCACCGCTATTCCAGACGTTCTGTTTGAGGTCGACGAGGATGGGCGATATCTTCAGGTCTGGACCAGAAATCCCGAACTACTAGCCCAGCAGCGGGAAATGCTACTGGGTAGGACGGTCGACCAAGTTCTTGCGCCTGATCAAGCGGCTATTGCAATGGAGGCGCTTCGAACTGCAAGCAGTGAAGGAGTTGCCTACGGTCGATGCATTAGCGTATCCTTGCCAAACGGCGAGACCCGATGGTTCGAGTTGTCGGTGGCTAGACGACCAAGCGCCGATCCTGACGCCGCCACCACGCTCCTGGCATTTTCGCGTGATGTCACGGAACGAAGGCAGGCGGAAGACGCCATCAACTCCGTGCGGACGCAATTGCTAAGTGTGCTGCAAACCATTCCTGACATGGTTTGGGTAAAGAATGTCGATGGCGTACACCTGTTGTGCAATCATGCATTTGAGCGGCTGACCGGGAAATCGGAGGCGGAGGTCGTTGGAAAAACGGACCTTGAATTGTTCGGGGCTGAGAGAGCTCACATTTCCGGAAAATCTGATGAGGCCACGATCGAAGCCGGTGGCATACTTATCGACGAGAATTGGGTGGTTTCCCCGGAGAACGGTCAGTCCATTCTTCTCGAAACACGTAAACTTGCGGTCCTCGGCGCCGGGGGAGAGGTTACAGGAGTCCTCGGGGTCTCTCGCGATGTCACGGAACTGAACGCCTCGCGGGAAAAAATCAGGCAAATGGCCTTTTACGATCCGGTGACTTCTTTGCCGAACCGCTTGCTGTTTAACGAGCGATTGCAAAAGGTCGTCAGTGACGCGTCGTCTCAACGTCGGCGGACAGGGGTAATGCTGATTGACATCGACCATTTCAAAGTCGTGAACGATACGATGGGTCACCCTGTGGGTGATCAACTACTCTGCCAGGTCGCTACCCGGCTTAAGAAATCTGTCCGCGATCTCGACACGGTTGCGCGTCTCGGCGGCGACGAGTTCGCGATTCTGTTGCCGGAAATCCAGACAACCGACGATCTCGATTGGGTTGCGTGCTCGATCCTCGAGAGATTCAAGGAATCTTTCCTATTGGATGGCAAGGAAGTCTACGTGTCATGCAGTGTAGGCATCGCGATCTCGCCCGACGACAGCACAGATGTCAACGATCTGGTGAAATACGCCGACTCTGCGATGTATCTTGCCAAACGCTCGGGGAGAAACAGTTTTCGCTTTTATTCGAAGGATTTGACTGTGGGCGTGGAGGAGCGCATGCAGTTGGAATCTGAATTGCGCCGCGCTATCGAGCGCGAAGAATTGGAGCTGCACTACCAGCCCAAGGTGCTTCTGGACAGCGGCGTTATGATAGGATCGGAAGCGTTGTTGAGATGGCCTCATCCCGAGATGGGCATGATTCCGCCGGTTCGATTCATTCCGGTCGCTGAGGATACCGGGCTGATCGTTGAACTCGGGCGATGGGTGCTGCGTGAAGCGTGCAAGACGGCGAAGGAGCTGAACGCCGATTGCCACCACCTGCACAAGATTGCAGTCAACCTTTCGGGTAAGCAATTCCAATGCTCACGGTTGGTAAACGAGATCGCTGCAATCCTCGGTGAAACCGGTTGCCGCGCGGAATGGATCGAAATCGAAATCACGGAGAGTCTGCTTCTCGATCGGAAGGGCGAGACCCTGCAGACGCTTCTTAAGCTGCGTCAAATGGGATTTTCGATTGCTATCGATGATTTTGGCACCGGTTACTCGGCGCTCAACTATCTAGCCCGCTTCCCGATCGACACGCTGAAGATCGATCGGTCATTCATAAATAGCTCGGACAAAAGGAACGAAGAATTGGTCAAAGCGATTCTGTCCATTGCACAATGTCTTGGACAGGACGTGGTGGCGGAAGGTGTTGAGACCGCCGAGCAGGCAGCATTTCTCGCAGCGAACGGATGCGGTTCGGCGCAAGGCTTCTTTTACAGCAAGGCCCTGCCGAAGATGGAATTGATCGCTCTTTGGGTGCGCGCGTCCGCCACCGGCTTCGTTTCAGATCGTTACGCCGCTTCGCGATGATGAGCGCGAATAAGGGAAAATGTCACCTGTCTGATGGACGGTGATGCGGTGCGCGCTGTGAGACAACTCAACTTGAGCCTCGTCAATCTCTGAATGTCTGCGGTTTTTCGCGGAACAGGGGGCAACGCTGGGTCAACGACCATGCGTTGTGCGGCCCCGCGAGCCGCATTCTCGAATGCTCTGCTCCTACTGCGCGGCATTCGGTAGGCCGGGGAAAACGCGGTACACCGGCTCCTAAAGCAAGGCAGTCGCTCTCGATATGGCTTTCTTCAAAAATATTTGACAGATTATCATACAATCTGCCAAAAATGTCGCCAAGCACCTGATGGGAGGAAAATCAGTGTCTCTTAGTATGCATCACCTGGCCAAGCTTCCGTATTTTTATCCGTTCGAATTTGGCGATGGAAAAATCACGGTACTGTCCGACGGGCCGTTAGAGCTAGGAGATCCTCGCCTGAACTTCTTGGGGGTAGAGCCACGCACGGTCAGCCTGATGCTAGAGGACAATTTCCTGCCAACGAACAAAGTTGTACTCGAGCAAAACGTGCCGCTTGTTGAGATAAATGGAAGAACAATTCTATTTGATACCGGGATGGGGTCTTCCAAAGCTTTCGGGCCCACCACAGGTCGGCTCCTAGCCAGCCTGAGAGAGGCAGGTCGAGATCCGACGGAGATCGATGCGGTGGTTCTGTCGCACGCCCATATCGATCATATCGGCGGTCTGTGCGATGCCAATGGAAGGTTAAATTTCCCGAACGCCGACATCTTCATCAGTGAGCGAGACTTCACGGACTGGACGGACGGGTCGTCGATCGATTCTTCATTTCAATTTCAAATCGATAACGCTCGGCGAAACCTGCTTCCCCACAAGGATCGGACCTTCTTTTTCAAAGACGGCGAGGAGTTCTTGCCGGGCGTTCACGCGATTTCGGCCCCCGGCCACACGCTCGGTCATCATTGTTTTATGCTGCAGTCGGGAAACGATCGCCTCTGTTTTCTCGGCGACCTTACGCACCATCATATCCTGTTGATGGAGAGGCCGATGATGGAATTCCGATACGACACGGACCCGAAGCTGTCAGCTAGATCCCGCACGCGCGTGCTTGATATGCTGGCGACAGATCGCATTGCGGTAATGTCCTATCACTTCGCATGGCCAGGTGCCGGGCATGTGGTGCGAAACGGAGACGGATTCCGCTATATCCCCTCTCCAATGCAGTTGCTTGCACATCGATAAGGAATTTCAAAGATGCAGATGCGTTCGGTAATCCTCAGGGAGTCGGGTCTGCCGAAGCCCTATTCAAATTCGAAACCTCTTAAGATTGAGCTTGTGGAACTGACGCCGCCTGGCCCCATGGAGGTGTTGGTCAAGATCAAGGCTGCCGGTGTCTGCCACTCTGACCTGTCCGCAATCAATGGGGACAGACCGCGTCCGCTTCCAGTCGCTCTAGGCCATGAGGCATCTGGCGTCGTCGCAGCAATCGGACCGAGTGTCGAGAAGGTTGAGGTTGGTGACCATGTAGTCATGTCATTCCTGCCGGTTTGTGGCCATTGCTCATATTGCGCTGAAGGCCGCGCCAGCCTCTGCGAACCGGGCTACCAGGCCAATGCTGCAGGAACGCTTCTATCCGGCGGCAAGCACATCCGTTTGAGAGGATACGAAATTAACCACCATAGCGGCGTTTCTGCGTTTTCCGAATATGCTGTCGTGTCGGCGAGCTCGGTAGTCAAAGTGACCAAAGATATCGATTTGGCGACAGCTGCTCTCTTCGGCTGTGCCGTTATGACCGGCGTTGGAGCTGTGATGAACACGTGTGGGGTCCGCCCAGGCCGTAGTGTGGCGGTAATCGGGCTCGGCGGCGTAGGCCTTTCGGCGATACTTGGCGCTGTTGCGAGCGGTGCAAGCGATATCGTGGCGATCGACCTAATCCAAGCGAAGCTGGATCTTGCCAAGGAGCTGGGAGCGACGAAGACTTTTTTGGCCACCTCGCCGAATATTGTTGCCCAAGTAAAAGGCGCGACAAGCGGCGGGGTAGACTACGCGATAGAGATGGCTGGATCCAAAAAGGCATTCGAGCTTGCATATGAGATTACCCGGCGCGGAGGGATGACCGCTACGGCCGGACTGGCCAGCGCAAATTCCCGTTTCGAGGTTTCGCCCTTGCCGTTGGTCGGAGAGGAGAGAACGATCAAGGGCAGCTATATGGGTTCCTGCGTGCCATCGCGCGACATACCCCGCTATATCGACCTTTACCTCAAAGGTAAGCTGCCAGTGGACAAATTGCTGTCGAGCACTGGCCCCCTTGATGAGATCAATGAGGTTTTCGACCGTCTTGACAGGGCCGAGATCAATCGACACCTAGTCTTGATGGACTGATGGCGGGGAGAATTCTCTTGAACGAGTGGACAGTGCTCGCCATCCATTACGGCACCGCGCAAAGACCAGTAAGTGACCTGATACTAGAGACGGATGACATTCATGATCGTCCATCACAAATCGACTACTTCGTGTGGCTGATCCGTCTCGAGGACCGATTAATTCTTGTTGACACTGGTTTCGAAGCCGGAGAGGGCGCGGCCAGAGGGCGGACCCTCTTGATCCATCCGGTGGCAGCACTGAGCAGCCTTGGCATCAAATCCAGCGAAATTACTGATGTCGTTGTGACACACCTGCACTACGATCACGCCGGAAACCTCCCGGCCTTTCCTAACGCCACTTTTCACATTCAGGATCGGGAGATGGCGTATGGAACGGGGCGGTGTATGTGCCATGAGCGAATGCGTCGGCCTTTTGCTACAGAAGGTGTCGTCGACGCGGTCCGGCTCGTTTTTCAGTCACGGGTACGGTTCCATGATGGGGATGGGGAAATTGTTCCTGGATGCAGGGTGCATCTGGTTGGCGGTCACTCGAAAGGTTTGCAAGTTGTTACGGTGGCAACAGGCGGCGCTTTGCTGGTTATCGCTTCCGACGCGCTTCATTTCCAGCACTATCTTGAAAATGACGGCGCGTTTCCCCTGTTTGCAGATTACCTAGAGGTAATCGAGGGTTACAACAAGCTCCGCGTCCTTGCCGGAGCAAACGGACTCATCATTCCGGGTCATGACCCTGAGGTGCTACAGAAATTTTCTCCCCTTGCGCCAGACCTCCAGTTCGCTAGAGTTCTCCTGTGACCCACAATAAACCGATTGAAATTTTTTGCTGTTTGCAGACAATCGGGTTGTCCTACGAAACGCTCCGGCAGTATATTGATTCTGTGCGTCACTAGAAATTTCATCGAAGGTTTGTTGTGAATGGGAACGATCGACCTCCAGATTACACGTCAAAACGCCTCTCTTCGAATCCTTGTTGAGGATAAGCTCCGGCAGGCTATTTCAAGTGGCCGTTTCAAGCCCGGGCAGCGGCTGGTGGAGCGCGAGTTGTGCGAACTCATCGGGGTTGGCCGAACTTCAGTTCGCGAGGCGCTACGCCAGTTAGAAGCTGAAGGGCTTATTACTAGCTATCCGCATCGGGGGCCGGTTGTCAGCACTATCAGCTACGAGGAGGCTAGGCAGCTTTATAGTGTACGCGCGCTGCTTGAAAGCTTTGCCGGCCAGGAGTTCGCCGAGAACGGTTCGAATGAAGAGATCGTTGCTCTCCTCGAGACCGTGGAAGCGTTCGAAGCCGCAGCCAAGAGCGGTTCCGGAACGCGGATCATCGAAGCCAAGACCGCTTTTTACGATTGTTTGATGACCGGCAGCAAGAACGTGTTTGTGAAGCAAATGCTCACGTCGTTGCACAACCGGGTCACATTGTTGCGGATGACATCGATGACCCAGCCAGGGCGGCTGCAGAACAGCGTTTTCGAGATAAGAGAGATTGCGGCCGCCATTGCGTTGCGTGATGGCGACAGGGCAGCCGCGCTTTGCAAGCGCCATATCGAAATCGCGGCTAAGGTGGCGTTGGACTACTTGAGCAAGAACCCCGTCGAAACCTCCGAGTAGTTCCACAAAACGAAGTTCAGGCGACGGCTAAGGTTGACAGATTGTCTGAAAATCTGCTTACCTCTCTTATGGGAGGTGAGACACAGGAAGTGCGGCTTCCCAACAACATCATTTTGTTAGGGAGGACGTATGGGCGCCCATGCCGAGCTGATTAAACGCGTAACCCTGGCGATCGAAGATCCGGAGCTACCGCGACTGACCCCAGGTCTTACAACACGGATCTCGTTGCAAGTTGGACCAGAAAAGTCATCACTTGCTGTGGGAGGCGGGATAGTCGCACTGGACGGCGCGGACGAAAATGCTGACGTCATACTGAGTGCCCCAGAAGGAGCTTGGGAAAAGGTTATGCAGGTGCCGCCGCCGGCAACCTACCATTCGTTCACCGCCTTTCAACTCGCTAACCCTGAGTTCACGTTATCTGGTTCGCCCGTAGCAATCGCTCAAGCGCGTCCCGCTCTGGAGCGACTGTTCGAGATCGTCGTAGCGTCTCCGCCCCTAGTTGCGCCGAAGGTCGATCGAAATATTGAACAGGTCACCGGACGCTATAAGCGGGTAGAGGTCGGCGGCGTAGAACACGATATCTTTTACGAGGAAGCCGGTGCAGGAACTCCTATCCTTTTCCTCCATACGGCTGGCGCAGACGGCCGTCAGTTTCTACCGCAACTCTCCGACACTGGGTTTGCGCGTACGAACCGATTGATCTCAGTTGATCTGCCGTTTCACGGACGTTCGATGCCTCCTTTAACTTGGGACGGCTCGCCCTATCAACTCACAACGGATCTCTACCTGACCTGGTGCACGGCGATACTCGACCAGCTCGTCGGAGACAGAGCTATCGTCGTTGGAGGATCTATGGGCGCGGCGATGTGCATGGTGCTGGCGGCGGAGCGACCGGAACGTCTAATGGGTGTAATTGCGGTCGAGCCGCCGTTGAAGTCAAAGGGCCGTCGCAACCCCTTTCAACACAACGTCAACGTTCATGGGTCGCTTCATAACTCAGCCTATGTCCGCGGAATCATGAGCCCGCTCAGCCCGCAAGAAGAGCGACGCCGCGCCAGTTGGATCTACTCGCAGGGTGCTCCTGGAGTTTATCCCGGCGATCTTTCGTTCTACAGCGACGAGTTCGACGGTGCCGTCGTCGGTCCGAAGATTGATGCCAAGCGAACACCGACCGTTCTTCTCTCCGGGACCTATGACTACTCTGCGACGCCTGCAGACGGAGCAGCGCTAGCGGCCCTCATTCCTGGCAGCCGTCATGTCGTTATGGAGGGGCTTGGGCACTTTCCGATGTGCGAAAATCCTGACTATTTCCGGAGCTTCTTGCAAGACGCTATTCGGTTCGTCGAAGATAACGGCTGATCACAAAGCAACCGCGTTGGCCATTTACCGATCGTGTCCCAGTACGTAGCGCCCGCGCGTGTCATTGCGCTGTAGCGGGTGATCGGCTTTGCGGGCGGCCATCAGTGTTTTCCGCTAGGGTCGGGTTGTTCAAGACCAACCTGACGGAAAGATCACCGATGACCAATGACATGATGAACGTGCGCTCCCTTGTTGAGAAGAGTGCCGATGCAGATTTGTTGCGTGAGATGATCGGCCTTGCTGCCGAGCGGCTGATGGAGCTGGAAGTAGGCTCGGCTACGGTTGCAGACTTCGGTGTGAAGAACTCGATGCGGCTCGCACAACGCAATGGCTACCGTGACCGCGATTGGGAGACGCGGGCTGGCACCGTCGAGCTTCGCATTCCGAAGCTGCGCAAAGGCAGCTACTTTCCGAGCTTCCTTGAACCGCGTCGGATGGCAGAGAAAGCTCTGACGGCCGTTATCCAGGAAGCGTATATCCAGGGAATCTCGACTCGTTCTGTCGACGACTTGGTCAAGGCCATGGGTATGAGCGGCATCTCCAAAAGCCAGGTGAGCCGCCTATGTGAAGAGATCGACGTCAAAGTGAAGGCGTTCCTCGACAGGCCGATTGAAGGTGAGTGGCGGTACGTCTGGGTGGACGCGACCTATCTCAAGGTCCGGCGTGGCGGCCGCACCGTCTCAGTCGCCGTCATTATCGCGGTCGGCGTCAACAGCGACGGTCGGCGCGAGGTCCTGGGTATGGAAGTTGGCACCTCGGAGGCCGAACCGATCTGGACGGAATTCCTGCGCAGGCTGACACGTCGAGGATTACGTGGTGTGAACCTTGTTGTCTCCGATGCGCACGAAGGTCTCAAGGCCGCCGTCACCAAGGTTCTCAATGCCACTTGGCAAAGGTGCCGGGTTCACTTCATGAGGAACGTGCTCGCGCATGCTGGAAAGAGCGGCAGGCGGGTCGTATCCGCCTTCATCGCGACGGCCTTTGCCCAGGAGACCCCGGAGGCAGCAAGCGCACAATGGCGCAGTGTCGCCGATCAAATCAGGCCGAAAGTGCCGAAGCTTGCCACCATCATGGACGACGCTGAAGAGGACGTGCTCGCCTACATGACCTTCCCGAAAGAGCACCGGGCAAAGCTGCACTCGACGAATCCAATTGAGCGTCTCAACGGCGAAATCAAGCGACGCACCGAGGTCGTCGGCATCTTTCCGAACGACGAAGCCATCGTCCGTCTCGTCGGTGCATTGCTGCTCGAACAGAATGATGAATGGGCCGTTCAACGCGCCAGGTATATGACGCTTGAGACCATGGCCCAAATGAGCGATGATCCCCAAATCAGCCTGCCCCGCTGTGGCACGCTGATATCCCCTTCCGACCCATGTCGGGAAAGCACGGCCATCAGCCGCGACCTACACCACCTCCCGGGACACGATCGTATCACCTTGTATTCCGGACTAAACTTATGCCGACAGCGTTGCGATAGAGGGCATTCGGAACCAGCATGCGGCTATTCCGGAAGGTCGGCACTCGCATGACGTCATCTGACCGACATCGTGGGGTTATTCGACAAAAATTGCGAAATGTCCTTGATCCAGTTTCCGCTGTTAGATCTAGTTGTCGCCGGCAGTCCTTCTCCTTCTCTATCATATTTGCTGGAGCGTGCCGCAAGTCCGACAAGAGCTGCGCCTAGGCCAACAGCTCTGTGCTGTCATTGACGGGTTAGGAACACGTCAATGATCAACGAGGCTGGAGCCTTATACCCGGTGTTCCTGCCTCAAATGTAAGGGCATGACGAGTGCCGCCCTTTCCTTCACTTGACCAGGTGGTTTCCGATCGAGGAGCCGCCATCGACCGTCAGAATGCTACCGGTCGCGAACCTCGAACGATCGGACGCAAGAAAAAGCATTGCTTCAGCAATCTCTTCAGCTGTCCCCATCCGATCCATGACGGCACGGGCGTTGAAATCGCTGCGAAGCTTCGCGGGGTCCTTCGCTTCGGCGAAGATTTTCGTGAAGTAAGGAGAGTCGATTGTCCCTGGAGCGACCGCGTTGACACGAATTCCCTCTTTCGCATGATCCATGGCCATCGCGCGCGTCAGCGAAGATATTGCTCCTTTCGATGCTACGTAGGCAGTCCTGTCCGCGATTGCTGAGGTTGCGGTGTAGGAAGTCGTATTGATGATCGAACCTCCGCCGTTCCGTCGCATAACAGGAATGACGTACTTTGAGCAAAGGAAGATCCCTTTGACGTTTACGGACATAATCCGGTCCCAAGTTTCTTCAGGAATGGTCACCACATTCCCCGTCGTTCCGAACCCGGCATTATTGACGAGCACGTCGACCCGGCCCCACTTTGCGGTCGTCTTCTCAACCATGCTTTCCGCGTCCTTGGCGGACGAGACGTCGACGCGAACACCGAAAGCCTTCGAGCCGATCTCGTTCGCCACACGAACCGCGGCGTCTTCATTGACATCAGCAATAACCACATAGGCGCCGTTCTTTGCGAAAAGCTCGGCGGTCGCACGACCAATGCCGCTGCCGCCCCCTGTGACGATACAAACCCTTTGATTCAAATCCATCGACCATCTCCTCATTTTTGGGTGCCTTAGAAGACATTTTAGCAGACAATCTGTCAATTGTGAAAATCCAGTTGACAGATTGTCTGCTGATCTGTTTATCTAGGCTCGATCGAATTTGGCCGTGGGAGGACAATATGGCCGATACCAGCACTGAGGCGCAGTTGGCTTTTAAGGCAGCTATGCGTCGGTTCACATCAACCATCTGCTTGATCACGACCGAACTCAACGGGGTCCGTCATGGCATGGCCGCCACCGCGGTCCAGTCGGTTACCGCGGACCCACCAACTGTTCTTGTCTGCATCAACCAATCGGCTTCGGTGAATCAGCCTTTGAAGATCTCCGGGAAGTTCGCCGTGAACATGCTGCATCTTTCACATGCCGATCTTGTGCCGCTGTTCAGTGGGCAATTGAAGGGTGAAGAGCGCTTTCATTACGGCGAGTGGCTGTCTCTCGACGGCATGCCGGTCCTGTCAGATGCGCAGGCGGCGTTTGTCTGCAAGCTAAAAGATGTCGTTCACGTTGGAACGCATGATGTTGTGCTCGGAGAAGTGCTCGAAGCACGGTTCATCGAGTCAATCGCGCCGCTTCTCTACGAAAACGGTCAACTCGTCAGGTCGTCGTCCATCAGTGGATCGGCCGCATAGTAGGTGGCTTTAACCACCAATCACATCACTCATCGAAAGCCCAAGGGCGGCAAGGAGAAAAGCGTGAGCAATATGGCACCCGCAAGAGAAATTCATGGACGTGAAGTCACAGAGCGCTTTGAGCGCGGACTAAAGACCCGGCGCGAAGTCTTGGGGGGGGGCTATGTTGATGCGTCGGTCAGCAAAGCCACCGACTTCAATTGGCCGATGCAAACCCTCGTCACGGAATACTGCTGGGACGCGATTTGGAATCGGCCGGGCCTGGAGCGCAAGCAGCGCAGCATCCTCAATCTCGGGATGATTTCGGCCCTCAATCGTCCGCATGAGCTGAAACTGCATGTTCGCGGAGCAATCAACAACGGTCTTACCAAAGAGGAAATTCGGGAGGTTTTCCTCCAGGTTTCGATTTACTGCGGTGTTCCTGCGGCCATCGACAGCTTCCGCGTGGCAGCGGAAGTTTTCGACGAGATGGGCATCTAGTTATTCAACGCATTTGAGTGGGCTGAGCATCATCCGTTGCCAGCCCGAGGAGGGACTACAGTGACCGCACAAGACGATTTCCGCGCTGCCGGAAACCCAATGTTCAATGATAACAAGCTCAAGCTCGGCGTATTTGGCACGAATTGCTCGAATGCATGCGCGATTACGCTCGCTGAGACAACGTTCGAACCTACCTTCGACCACAACGTCGAGATTGCAAAGAAGCTTGAGGCAGCCGGTTGGGAATGCATGGTGCCGATTGCACGCTGGCGTGGTTTTGGCGGTCCTTCAAACTTCAATGGCGTGAACATGGATACGTTCACCTGGGCGGCCGCTCTCGCGGCGGTCACCACGAAGCTCCAGTTCTTCTCAACGACTCACATTCCGACGCTAAACCCGATTGTTGCAACCAAGATGGCGACAACAATCGATCACATCTCGAAGGGTCGATACGGCCTCAATCTCGTTACCGGCTGGTTCACTCCCGAAATGGAAATGTTCGGAGTTCCTATGATGGAGCACGACACCCGCTATGAATACGCCACTGAATGGATGGATATCGTCGAGACGCTCTGGAAACGCAATGGCGTTACCTTCGAAGGCGAGTTCCTCAAAGTCAAAGACGCCTTCAGTGAACCCAAACCCTACAACAAGGCGGGTCGCCCGCTCCTGATCTGCGCCGGCGCCTCGGGCAAGGGACTGCATTTCACCGCCAAGTTCTGCGACTTCAACTTCGGCTTCATGCAAGACATGGAATCCGGCGCTGCCTGGGTCAAAAAGGTGAAGGACCTGGCGCGTACTGAATATAACCGTGATCTTGGCACATTCACAGCTTGCCCCGTTATCGTTCGCGAAACGGAGAAGGAAGCAAAGGAATACTACGACTACTACGTCAACCAGAAGGGTGACTGGGAGGCATGCGAGAACATCTGTGAAGTTCTGCAGGTGCAATCTCAAAACCATTCTGCCGAAATGTATCAAAAATTCAAGGAACGCTTCGTCGCTGGCTGGGGTGGATACCCGATCGTCGGCAATCCAGAACAAGTCGCCGACAAGCTCGTGGATCTCAGCAATACAGGCGTCAACGGCGCCTTGCTGACAATGGTCGATTACAACGAGGAACTTCCCTTCTTTAACGACCGTGTCATGCCGCTGCTCAAGCAAGCCGGTCTGCGCAACTGAACCAGTCCTCGGGACGGCGATTGCCGTCCCGACACGAACTCTGCCAGATTCTGGCAGGATTTTCGCGGCTGGCGGCCAAAGGGGCCGGCGGTTGAGCGGAACCACAAGGGGAGGAGGCCCTGAATGCTGAAGAAAATCGTTGCAGCGCTTTTTACGCTGTCGAGCCTTTATCACATGAACGGCGTGGCGAAGGCTGACGGCCTCGATTCGTTGCCGCCGGACCAAAAGGCGCTTTACGAGAATATCGATCCCGCCATTCCGCTCGGGGGGACGGTGTACAAAGATTTTGTTCCAAAACGTCCACCGCCGTGGAAAATTGGTTATGCATCCACATACGCCGGTAATACCTGGCGCGCGAACATCCTGGACGAATTCACCAACGTATTGCTTCCGAAATATAAGGAAGCAGGCCTAGTCTCCGATCTAATCGTCACGCAGTCTGACCTCAAAGACGCTGTCCAAATCCAGCAGATGCGGCAGATGGTTGACGACGGTGTTGATGCGATCGTCATTTGCTGCTCGAACATTACCGCACTTAACAAGACCATAGAGTATGCTCATTCGAAAGGCGTGCCAGTCTTCTCAGTCTCGGGCTATGTCACATCACCCTACGCAATCAATGCCACAGAGAATAACACCGACGGTGGCTACAAGGCTGCTGAATGGCTTGCCAAGGAAATCGGTGAAAAAGGCAACGTCCTGATGGTATCGGGCATCCCCGGTTTCGCATCATCAGACAGCTTCGACATCGGCGCGAAGAACGCGTTCGATAAATTCCCCGGTATCAAAATTGTAGGCACGATAGCTGGCAAATGGACCGACCAGGTCGCCCAGGTTGAGGTTCAGAAGTTTCTTGCCACCAATCTTGCTGAGGTTAATGGCATTCTCGTTCAGTCCGCTTCAGAAAACGGTGTCGTGAACGCAGTACAGCAATCCGGCCGCGACATGATGCCTATCGTGCTCGGGGGTGAGGCTTCCGCAGCCTGCTACTGGCGTAAGAACCCTGATTTCATAAGCAAGAGCTTCCATTTCTGGCCGCCGCGGTCTGATGCCCGCCTTGTGTGGGACGTCATGATGCGAACGCTCGAAGGCCAGGGACCAAAGATCCAGTCGATTCTTCGTCCTGCGCTTCCTTACACCATTGATGACGTGAAGGAAGTGCTGAAGGAAGATTGCGATCCCAATTCCACGGATTGGATCGAGCCGAAGAACAACGGCTGGTGGCCTGCAGACGTCGCTGCAAACTACTTCGAACGTCCTGAAGATCCGTTAGCTTGGCGGCCGAAGAAGTAATGAATGTTCTCCGGAAGGAGACCTCCCAGCCTCCCGCGTCGGTTTCTATAATCGGCGCGGGAGGTCTCTGCGATTTGATTGGAAATAGTGTGCTGGACTTTCACAGAATTCAACGTTTGCCGCCTTATGTTTTCGAACAGGTCAACCGTTTGAAAGCAAGCGCGCGAGCGGGCGGCGCCGATATCATTGATCTCGGCATGGGAAACCCCGACCTTCCCACTCCTCAGTCGATCGTCGACAAGCTGTGCGAGGTCGTGCAGGATCCGCGCACCCACCGCTATTCCTCCTCCAAGGGCATTCCGGGGCTGCGCCGTGCCCAGGCCGCCTATTATGCCCGCCGTTTCGGCGTCAAGCTCAACCCGGATACCCAGGTGGTCGCCACCTTGGGCTCCAAGGAAGGCTTCGCCAACATGGCGCAGGCGATCACCGCGCCCGGCGATGTGATCCTTTGCCCGAACCCGACCTATCCGATCCACGCCTTCGGTTTCCTGATGGCCGGCGGCGTGATCCGCTCCATGTCGGTGGAGCCGGACGAAAGCTTTTTCCCGCCGCTTGAGCGCGCGGTCCGACATTCGATCCCGAAGCCCTTGGCGCTCATCCTCAACTACCCCTCGAACCCGACGGCCCTTGTCGCGACGCTCGATTTCTACAAGGATGTCATTGCCTTCGCCAAGAAGCACGACATCATTGTGCTTTCCGACCTTGCCTATTCGGAGATCTATTTCGACGGCGCTCCGCCGCCGTCGGTTCTCGAAGTGCCCGGTGCGATCGACGTGACGGTCGAATTCACCTCGATGTCGAAGACCTTCTCCATGCCCGGCTGGCGCATGGGTTTTGCCGTCGGCAACGAGCGGCTGATCGCGGCGCTCACCCGCGTCAAGTCCTACCTCGATTACGGTGCTTTCACGCCGATCCAGGTGGCGGCGACGCATGCGCTGAACGGCGACGGCTCCGACATTGCTGAGGTTCGCAACGTCTACAAGCGTCGCCGCGACGTCATGGTCGAAAGCTTCGGCAAGGCCGGCTTCGACGTGCCGCCGCCGGCTGCGACGATGTTCGCCTGGGCGAAGATTCCGGAAAAGTTCCGTCATCTCGGTTCGCTGGAGTTTTCCAAGCTCTTGGTCGAGAAGGCCGACGTCGCCGTCGCCCCGGGCATCGGCTTCGGCGAACAGGGCGACGACTACGTCCGTCTGGCGCTCGTCGAGAACGAACACCGCATCCGCCAGGCTGCGCGCAACATCAAACGCTGGCTTAGCGGCGACGAGAAATTTGAAATCAACGTAATGAATCAGTGAAAGGATACCCGATGCCAATCTTCGGATCATGCCAATGCAAAGCGGTTACGTACCAGGTTCAGGAAATTGATGGATCCATGTGGAATTGCTTCTGTCAAACATGCCGGAAGTCACACGCCGCTGATCACAATACCGCTGCGAAGGTGAAAAGCGAGCACTTCAAGATCCTTACAGGCCAAGATACGCTTCATAGCTTCGAATCGACGCCTGGAAAGCTGCGGTGGTTTTGTTCGGTATGTGGCTCGCACGTTTATGCGGAGCGGCCGGCCAGCCCGGAGCTCAAAGTCGTTAGAGCCGGCACGTTCGATACCGATCCTGGAAGTGTGCCGATGTCAAACGTATGGGTATCGCATGCGAAACCTTGGCTCGCCCATGATCCATCGAAGGCAAGCTCACCAGAGTTCCCGTAAGTGACCGGGATACTACCTGTCGTAACTGAGGTGGAGCCACGGCGACCGTATATCAAGCGGCAACGCCTCATTCCGTGTCCAGGAGGTTCTAACGCAAACGTGCTGGGTCGGTAAAAGCGGCAGGGATTGCAGACAGTAGGTGCGCTTGCACGGCGAGCCCACCCATTGAGAGAATAAAGTCGTACGATACAGAAGACTTCTGCGAAGCAATCCAGCCTTCGAGGTTGGGAAATTACGGGTTGTGAGGGCTCAGGACACCGCAAGACTATTTTTGCCCCCACGGGTCCTCAACGACCTCCATTGCGGTGTGAGTGAAAATTGTAAGATTGTCTTATGCGAGAATGTTGGGAGTCCTGTGACATGAAAGTTGTTGTAATAACGGGGAATTTATCGCGCCCCTCGAAAACCCGGGCCGTAGCAGACTTCATGGTGGATCGGGTGCGCGCGTCCGGCAACGAAGCAAGCTGCTGGGACCTTGTCGACCTTCATCCGCACCTTGGGGCAACAGTGTTGCCCTCCAGCGCCGCTGAGATTGTTAAAGCGGCACTCAACGATATTTTGGCTAGTGACGTGCTAGTTGTTGGTAGTCCGGTCTACAAAGCATCTTACACTGGGTTGCTGAAGCATTTATTCGACCTTGTCGACATGAAAGCGCTTAAGGGCCGCTATGTGATCCCTTTTGCAACCGGTAAAGCATCGAGTCACAAGCCGCTCGTCGAAGCCTCGATGGAAGCCTTATTCGACTTTTTCGAAGCGCAAATACATAGCCGTTTCATTTTCGCTCTCGATGAAGATTTTCAGAACGATGCTCTTTCTGAGAACCTGCGCGCGCTTGTCGACAGAGAGCTCGATGCCGCGCGTCGCGCCGTCAGCCCATAATAAGGAGGAGGATTCCATGTCTTTTTCGAGCATAGATGAGGCGATCGAGGCGATCGAAGCGGGCGAGATGGTTATCGTGGTCGACGACGAAAACCGGGAGAATGAAGGCGACCTAGTCGTTGCTGCCGAAAAAATAACAGCTGAGCACATCGCTTTCATGATGAAATATGCGAGAGGCCTTATCTGCGTGCCACTTCCAGCCGAACGTCTCGACAAACTCGAGATCCCCCTGATGGTCACACGTAATTCGGACTCACTGCAGACGGCATTTACCGTTTCCGTCGATTGCAAACACGGCACAACGACAGGGATTTCAGCCGAAGATCGAGCAGCAACCGTCAAGTCGCTCATCGATCCGCAGACGCGGCCGGAAGACCTATCGCGACCGGGTCACATTTTTCCTTTGCGTGCAAATCGTCTCGGTGTCCTGGGCCGTCCTGGCCACACCGAAGCTGCCGTGGATCTTGCACGACTTGCCGGCCTGGCGCCGGCTGGCGTAATCTGCGAGATCGCCAATGACGACGGAACCATGTCTCGACTGCCAGATCTCGAGAAGTTCGCAATCGAACATGGCCTGCACATAGTAACGATCGACGCTTTGATTGAGTACTGCAGGAGTCGTGATACGAGGGTAAAGCGTTACGCGCAGTCCTTTATGCCAACGCGGTTTGGGGATTTCAAGGCAATTGCTTATCGCGATAGTTTGACGGGAACGGAACACTTAGCTTTGACACTTGGCGAGTTGTGCGAGAAGGAAGACGTTCTGGTACGGGTGCATTCTGAATGTCTGACAGGTGAGGCGTTCCGGTCCATGCGATGCGACTGCGGTCAACAGCTCGAAATGGCTCTTCGGGCGGTCCAGTTAGCGGGCGCTGGTTGCGTGATCTACATGCGTGGGCAAGAGGGGCGTGGCATTGGCTTAGGAAACAAAATTGCGGCTTACAGCCTGCAGGATCATGGTCGTGATACTCTTGAGGCAAATCGGGAACTCGGCTTCGCATCTGATTCCCGCGAATATAACGCAGCGGCGGATATCATCCGCGACCTCGGTATCGGCAGCGTTCGGCTTCTGACCAACAATCCTACAAAAATAGAGGCGCTGCGAACGTCAGGCGTCATCGTGTCGTCTCGCCAGAGTCTGATCGCCGCATCTAGCGCGTCCAACATCACTTATCTTAAGACAAAGCGCGATCGGTTTGGCCACCTGTTGGACCAGGACACGTCAGCTGAACACGTCGGCCGGAACAACGTCTTTTCAGTGTTTGGCGCGCAGGTGTTCTCTGGACCCCTTGGATAACGGAGCCGCCCTCGCCACTTACCTGCCGGTGATTGTAGGGGGCCGCCTTTGACCGGCAGAGTCCTAGAGCTTTTGCGTGGGCCCTGCCAGCACATCATTCGTGCAGGCGTATCGGAGTGATGTGGCCCGCGATTGCATCGAAAGCAGCGTTCGACCATATCTCGTCTTGAGCACGGCTGTTCCGACGGATCGCATTTAATCGCGGTCCGTCTTGTCTTTCGAAAAGTCTCGCAAAACTAATGCTTCATGCGAAGGATCGGCTTAATGACTTTGCCGCTCTCGGAATCAGCCATCGCCTCGTTGATCTGGTCGAGGTCATAGAACTGAACCAGTTTGTCGAACGGGAAAAGTCCCTGCTGCCAATACTCGATCAACTGCGGGACGAACTCGGACGGAACGCTTTGTCCTTCGACAACGCCGATCAATGTGCGGCCGAAAAGGAAGTTCCCGATATCGATCGTGCCTTCAGTGCCGAGAGCGGACGAGCCAACGAGACCGCATGTTCCCGGCGTACCAAGGCAGTCGACTGCCTGACGGAAAACTCGCGGCGAACTCGTGCATTCCAAGCTGAAATCAACGCCTGCGGGGACGATCTTCCTGATCGCGGCAACGCTGTCCAATTTGCGGGCATTTATCGTGTGCGTCGCCCCGAGTTCGCGCGAAAGTTCCAGCCGTTCATCGTTCAAGTCGATCACGATGATGGTCGCGCATCCGGCGATTTTCGCGGCCATCGTAGCCGCCATGCCAACCGCACCAGCACCGAACACTGCTATTGACGAGCCGGGCTTCGGCTTGAGGCAATTCAGTACCGCGCCAGCACCGGTCTGAAGCCCGCACCCGAGCGGTCCGATCAACTCGAGTGGAACATCCTTTGCAACCTTCACGGCGTTTCGTTCGCTGGCGATGGCGTAGGTTGCAAATGACGACTGCTCGAAGAAGCAGCCACTAATCTGTTTCCCGTGAGAATCATGGATCGGGCAGGTGCCATCCGGACGAGTGCCGCGGAAATTGCGACCGAAGAAGTCCTCGCAGTAGAAAGGTGTACCGGAAAGGCACTTTTCGCACTTGCCGCAATAGGCGTAGCTCAAAGCAACGTGATCACCGGGCACAAGATCTTTAACTGCGCTCCCGACGGCCTCGACGACGCCAGAGCCTTCGTGTCCCAACACAACAGGTTGAGGTACGTCATATCCCTGGTCCCTGACCACCAGGTCGGTATGACATACCCCCGATGCGACGATGCGGACCAAAATCTCGTCTGCACGAGGTTCCTCAATCCCTATGCACTCCAAGATCAAGGGCTTCGCCTTTTCGCGCGAGACCGCCGCATATGCCTGCTTCATGTAACTGTTCCTCCAAGGCTCACAACGCAATTCGCGCGAACGTACTCATCGTCAGACAATCAGTCAATAATTACTCTATTAAATTAGATCAGTTCAACCGGAGCAGGGCTGCATTTTTGCAAAGTCACGAGTGAACGCTGATTTGAAGTGATCAAAGGGTTCCGATGCATGTTCGAAAGGGAGCATGCGTCTTGTCCCGCTTTGGGCTGAAAGATCGGCAGACGAAAATTTAGTAGCAACGTGTGAGGCGAGCCGGATGGCGTCGCTTGCCGACGTCGAGCCGGTTCTGAAGGCTATCGACAGCTTCGAGACACCGGTATTGCCAAGTTCAACCGACTACAAACGATGCTACTGCCAGCCAGGCTTAACAGACAGTACCAACCAGGACGTTAGTCTTCTCGATGATCGAGAGGTCCGACGCAATCCGGTATACAGTTGGCGCGGCGGTCGGTGACTCAATAGCGAGCGTATCCTGGATCGTGAGGCGTTCGATGCCCTGCTTTAGTGACCTGATCGTATTCCCGTGGGCCACCACAAGAACCGATTTCCCTCTCAACAAGGGGGGGAACACTTCGCTTATCAAAAAGGGCAGAACCCTCGCGCTTATGTCCCGTATGCTTTCTCCCCCAGGTGGTGGAGTGCTGTACGAGCGGCGCCAAACCTGGACAACATCCTGGCCCCACCGCTCACGTGCCACGTTCTTGTTGATGCCGGTGAGCTGTCCGTAGTCGCGTTCGTTCAACTCGGTTCTCCTGATTGGCTCCAGCAGATCGCCGTTGGTTTCGTTCAAAATCGCTTTGCAAGTGTCGACTGTGCGCAAGAGGGCAGAGCTAAACGCAATATCGAACGAGATGCCGAGGTTCGCGAGCAGTGAGCCGGCTCGCCTGCTCTCAGACCAGCCCTCCTGTGTGAGCGGAACGTCGCTCGCACCCGTGAACTCCCCGCGCGCGTTCCCTTCGCTTTGGCCATGCCGGACAATCACCAGAATGGACATTCATAACCCTCCCATCGATTTAGCGAACACGAATATTGTCGCACTATCGGACAATCCGTCAAGTGCGACTATGTGCAAGTGAAAACAAAACGATGTCGAAAAAACGAACGTCGAAGTTTATATTTATTGACAGATTGTCTGATAGCTCATACCAATGCACTCCGCCGTATTGAGGAGAGTCCGGCACGGCTTGGGAAGGCAAGGCTCTCGCCTTAACAGACAATGCCGCCCAGAGCGGCCGGAGGAGGAATTTTCATGAAGAGACGTACATTTCTACAAGCGAGCGGGGCAATTGCTGTAGCCGGCACGTTCGGAATGCCGGGGATTCTTCGCGCCGACGACGCGATCAGTCTCCTACCTGACACTTGGCCCTCCGAAGGCGCCAACCCAATTGTCGACGCGGGTAAGTTCAAGAAGTCAGGCCCGTGGAAGATCGGACACAGCCACTACGGCCTCGCTGGTTCAACGCATACCTACCAGACGGCGTTTGAAGCCGAATATGAAATAAAAAAGAACAAGGATCGGATCGCTGATTACCAGTTCCGGAGCGCTGATCTCAATGCCTCCAAACAAGTTGCCGATATCGAGGATCTGATCGCCCAGAAGGTCGATGCGATCATCATCGCACCGCTAACCACCGGTTCCGCCGTCGAGGGCATCAAGAAGGCAAAGGCTGCTGGCATTCCAACCGTAGTCTATCTCGGACGCGTCGACACCGAGGAGTTTACGGTTCAGGTCCAGGGCGACGACTTCTATTTCGGGCGCGTGATGGCTCAGTTCCTCGTCGACAAGCTTGGCAACAAGGGCAAGGTATGGGTTCTGCGTGGCGTCGCCGGGCATCCCATCGATGCAGATCGTTATGCAGGCGCCATGGAAGTCTTCAGCAAGTCTGGACTTCAGATCACGTCGACCCAGCACGGAAGCTGGTCTTATGAGGACTCAAAGAAGATCGCCGAAAGCTTGTATCTCTCCGACCCCGATGTCGCGGGCATCTGGACCGATGGAGCCAACATGTCTCTTGGCGTTTTGGATGCCTTGCAGGAGGCTGGCGCCTCAACGATCCCGCCAATCACGGGCGAAGCACTTAACGGCTGGATGCGTCGTTGGAATGACGAAAAACTTTCCTCGATCGGTCCGATTTGCCCACCCGCTCTGTCTACTGCCGCGCTACGGGCCGCCTTCGCCTTGCTGGATGGGAAGCCGATTCAGCGTAACTGGACGAACCGCCCCAAGCCGATCACCGACGAGACGCTCTCCCAGTTCTATCGCGCAGATCTCACTGATGCGTACTGGGCGCCGACCGAAATGCCGAACGAAAAGCTCCTTGATTATTTCAAGGCTTGATGAACTACGGGCACGATCACTCGTGCCCGTATCCCTGTCGAAGATGGAAATTCCCATGAGCACGCTTGTCGAGATGGTCGGCATCAACAAATCGTTTGGTTTCACGAAAGTCCTTTCGGACGTTCGCTTTTCCCTGGAACGTGGCTCCGTGCACGCTCTGATGGGGGAAAACGGCGCGGGGAAGTCCACCCTGATGCGTATTCTGGCGGGGGTATATCAGCCGGGCGCAGGAAGTGTTCGGCTCCGCGGGGAGGAAGTCAATTTCCGTTCCCCTAAGGAGGCACGGTTGGCGGGAGTGTCGACGGTGTTTCAGGAGTTTACCCTGATCCCCAATCTCACCGTTGCTGAGAACATGTTCCTGGGCCACGAACCTCGTCGCATTGACGGTTCGATCGATAGCGTCGAGGTAGTGAAACGCGCTCGCGCTTTGCTGGCTGACGTATTTCCACAGCTCGACGCAACCGCGATCGTCGAGACACTGACTGTCGCGCAGCAGCAGGCAGTAGAGATCGCGAAGGGACTTACGTCGAACGCGGACGTATTCATCTTCGACGAGCCAACGGCGGCGTTGAACTCGACCGATGTCGCGCATCTCTTCAAGGTTATCCGCGACCTTAAGGCTCAACATAAGGCTGTCGTCTACATCTCTCATCGCATGAATGAAGTCTTCGAACTATGCGACACCATCACCGTCATGAAAGATGGCGCTTGGGTAAGGACTGCAAGAGCGCAGGACTTCAACTTGCAAACGCTGGTAGCGACAATGGTTGGTCGCGAACTTCAGAACTTCTTTCCGCCGCGCTCGCAGGCCACCGGAGCGGCAATGCTGGAGGTTTCGGACTTGCGCCTCGACGACAGCAGCTCGACAGTCACTTTCGTTGTCAGAAAAGGTGAAATCATCGGGCTGGCAGGGCTCGAAGGACAGGGCCAGCGAGAGATAATGCGTGCCATTGTGGGCGTTGAATCGCCAAAGGCCATCGCCGTGTGGCGTGCCGGCCCCGACAACAGCATGCATGTGGTGAATGTAGGGTCAGGGTTCGCTCGCGCGGTCGCATCAGGAATCGGTTTTATCCCTGAGGACAGGAAGCAGGAAGGGCTGTTCCTGCGCCTGCCTATCTACGACAACATCGCGCTGGGAAAACAGCTCAATCGGAATATGGCAAGCGTTGCGTGGCGATCGGTGTCGAAGGTCCGCGAGGTGATCAAGTCGTTACGAGTTGCGGCCGCCGATCCCAATGCGCCCGTAGGTAAACTCTCAGGCGGGAATCAGCAGAAGGTGCTGCTGGGCCGCTGGTTGCTCTCCGGAGTGGACATCCTCGTTATTGAGGAGCCCACGCGCGGCGTCGACGTCGGTGCAAAGGCAGAGATTTACAGATTGCTGCGGGACTTCAGTGATCGTGGCGGTGCGGTCGTGGTTTCGTCGCGCGAGCACGCTGAGCTTATAGGGCTCTGCGACAGCATTTTGGTCGTTCATGACAGGAAGATCGTCGGGCAGATGTCCGCAGAGGGGGCGACCGAGGAAAGAATCCTCGAGACTGCGCTGGGGGCGAGTGCGTCACCGGATCCCCGGCTGCGGTGCATTGAGGAGGATAACTTATGAATTCATTTGCCAGTCGCCTGAAGCTCCCTTATCGCGCGGGAGCGATCGGGCTTTCCATTGGAACGCTCCTGGTGATGGTTGTCGCCTCGGTAATATTATTGCCGGACTTCATGGATCCGGAGAATTTGTCTAATCTCCTGGCGCAATCGACGGTGCTCGTCATCTCGGCTCTCGGTCAGACGTTCGTCATTCTCACTGGCGGCCTCGACGTGTCGGTTGGGTCCGTCATCAGTCTAACGACGACGATCATGACGCTTGATCTTCCTGAGATAACCCGCGTGCTTATCTGCATCGCGGTGGCGATGGGGTTCGGAGTAGCGAACGGTTACGGTGTCGCGCGCCTCAATGTACATCCAATCATCATGACGCTGACAACAATGGGCATCGGCCAAGGTATCGCGTTGATCATTTTGCCAATCCCAGGTGGGCGCGTTCCGGAGTGGCTTTCCGGCTCGGTAGCCGGATCCATCGGCCCCGTACCTAACTCATTGTTTTGGTTGATCACGGCATCGCTCTTCGCATCCTGGATTCTCTATCGTCGTCCCTTCGGCCTCTACCTCTTCGCTTCCGGCGGCAATGACTTCAACGCACGGATGAACGGTGTTCCCGTCGAGCGCACCATCATCAAAGCGTATGTTCTTTCCGCTCTATTCGCATGCGCTGCGGGGATGTTTCTTGCAGGTCGCCTTGCATCGGGTGATCCTAAGGGCGGCGCTTCATTCGGGATTGAGTCTGTAACGGCTGCAGCATTGGGTGGGGTCCACCTCGCCGGGGGCATCGGAAGCATTGTGGGAACCGTCGTTGGCGCGGCGATCCTCGGGACAGTGAATAATGTGATGAATCTGGCCAACGTCTCTGCATTTCTTCAGTCGGTCGTCAAGGGTGTGTTGCTTCTCGTACTCGTCGTTTCGCAGCGACGCAAAACAATCGGACTTTGAAAGAGATGGACTTCTCGATGACCACATCAGACTCGAAAACTGAAGCACCATCTCGCTTATTGAGGGGTAAGAGCGCCATTTCGTGGATACTCGGGCTACCGCCCGCATACTATGTGCTCGCAATCCTGGTTGCGGTTGCTCCAGCAGTGAGCGCCACGCTCATAAATCCCAACTACTGGTTTGTAATCCTCAAGCAGTCAGCGCCGCTCGGGATCGCGGTGCTCGCCCAGTCGCTTGTCATGCGGGTGCGATCCATCGATCTCTCTGTCAGCGGTATTTTCGCGTTCGCGATTTATCTGGCCAGCTCGGGCCAGCTCAACAACTATCCACCGCTAATGACCGTCCTCATGCCTGTTGTGATTGGGCTAGCTGTGGGGGGTTTAAACGGAATACTCGTAGCATACGTGCGCGCTTCTGCCGTTATCTCCACACTAAGTGTTTCGGCCATTCTGATTGGGATCGTCCAATACATGAGCGCCGGCCGCGCGCCCGGTTCAACGCCAAGCTGGCTTCGAATACTTACGAGCGGCAATATCCACGGCCTTTCCTATTCCGTGGTCCTGTGGATCGTCATCGCCGCCCTGATTTCTATCGCATTTCGCTTTCTCATCGTCGGGCGTTACTTCAGGGCCGTCGGCGACAATCCGAGGGCGGCGGAAACTACAGGAATTCCGTTGGCACGTACGATTTTTGTCTCGCACACGCTCGCGGGCGCCCTGACAGGCATCGCGGCCCTGGTCCAGGTATCCGCGTTGGCGGTCGGCACCATCAAGCCAGGCTTCGACACCTTCATGAATGCGCTCGCCGCCACGATCCTCGGCGGTGTGACGTTCGGCGTCGACCGGGGCGGCGTCGCCGGGCCGTTCGTTGCCGTCGTTGCCTTCAGCTTCCTGTTCGCGATGCTGACCGTCTTCGGCATCCAGGAGCCGGGCAAGCTTATCGTCCAGGGCGTGATCATTGCATTTGCCGCAATCATCTACGGTGCGCGCGCGGGTCGCGTCTAGTCCGTCGGGCCGATCAAGTCATTCCCGTAGCAATTGCGGGAGAACGCAGGAGAATATAATGGTGAAAATCACTGCGGCTGTCGCCGTGAAGCCAAAGAGCCCGCTGGAATTCCGTGAACTCGAACTGGCTGACCCCGAAGGCAACGAGATCCTGGTTCGCACGGTTGCGAGCGGGATCTGCCACACGGACTTGCTGCTTCGCGACGGTATTTTTGGCCCGCCGGCACCGGTGATCCCGGGGCACGAAGGCGTCGGCGTCGTCGAGGCGGTCGGACCAGAAGTTCAGAGCCTCAAAGTGGGTGATCACGTCGCACTGAGCCAGAGCTCATGCGGATTCTGCGCCGACTGCCGCCGTTCTCACCCAATGAACTGCCAAAACTATACCCAGTACAATCTTACGGGGCTTCGTCCGAATGGTAAGAAGGCATTGCTCTGCGATGAAGTTGGCATTGGCAGCAATTTCGTGGGCCAGTCGTCCTTTGCGACGCATATCCTTGCGACTGAAAACAATGCAGCGCTTTTGCCGAAAACAGACCTCGACCTTACCGACGCTGCGCCACTCGGGTGCGGCATGGCAACGGGTGCAGGAACAGTGATAAACGCGATGAAGCCGGAAATAGGGTCGACGATAGCCGTTTTCGGCGCAGGTGCTGTCGGCATGGCCGCCGTGATGGCCGCCAAAGTTCGTCGGTGCAGCAAGATTATCATCATAGATCTGAATCAGCAGAGGCTAGACATGGCCATGGGGCTTGGTGCCACACATGCGATCAACGGCAAAGATCCCGACGTAGTCAACCAGATCCATGCGCTGACGGGCGGCGGTGCCGACTTCGCGATCGACGCAGTTGGCATCATTCCGGTTATTCTGAACTCGATCAAGTGCACCCGTGCCGGCGGGCACGTTGTCTTGCTCGGCCTCGACGCGCTCGGGAACGACATTCCCATCCCCCTCGATCTAATGGTGTTCAATCGCAAGATCCAGGGTGCGATCCTTGGTGATCAGATTCCACAGCTGTTCATTCCGCAGATGATGGATCTTAATCAGGCTGGGCTTTTCCCCTTCCAAAAATTGATCACCAAGTATCCCTTCGAGAAGATCAACGAAGCGATCGCGGACGCCGAAGCCGGGCGAGTGATCAAGCCGGTCGTCGTTTTCAATTAGGAGCCAGCGCAAATGACATCGACGAAGTCAGAGGAACAGCACCTTGTCGTGGAATTCAAAACCACGTCCCAAAATCGAAATCGCGTAAAAGAACTCCTTCAGGAATTCATTGGACCCGCCCGCGAAGAGTCTGGTTGTCTCTACTACGACCTCTACCAGCGGTCGGACGATCCGAACACTTTCATCATCTTAGACGGCTGGCAGAATGAGGCGGCTGTCGTTGGCCATGGCGAACATCCTAATGTCAAGCGGGTGCTGGAGCCTCTTCTTCCACTGTTGGTGAGTCCACCGTCGATTAATGTAAATACCCGTATCAGCGACTGATCGGGCGCAATGGCCATTTCTACGAGGCGCGCGCCCCGAGCGCGCAGGTTTGAGGGAGACGAAATGGATACGCATCGAGTTGTCGTAGTCGGCGGTGGCTTTGCCGGACTCCAGTTAGCGAAGGACCTCAAGTGTCCCGACACTTCCATAACGATCGTCGACAGGCGCAACCATCACCTCTTTCAACCGCTCCTCTACCAAGTTGCCACGACTGTATTGGCAACCTCGGAGATAGCCTGGCCCATCAGAGCATTGTTCAGAGGACGAAAGGATGTATCGACGCTGCTGGGCGAGGTTGTTGGCGTTGATACCGAGGCACGCGTAGTATCGCTCAAGGATGGGAATGCTATTCCCTATGACACGCTCGTTCTCGCGACAGGTGCAAGGCACGCCTATTTTGGCCGGGACGAGTGGGAGCCGTTTGCGCCCGGGCTAAAGGCACTCGAAGACGCGACGACCATCCGGCGGCGGCTTCTTCTCGCGTTTGAGAAGGCCGAATTGGAGGCTGATCCCGAACGGCGGAAGGCAATGCTCACGTTCAGCATAATCGGAGCAGGCCCGACAGGCGTGGAGATGGCTGGGATTATAGCGCAACTGGCCCAACGAACCCTTGTTGAGGAGTTCCGTAGCATCGACACCAGATCGGCGCGCATCCTTCTCATCGAGGCAGGTCCACGTGTCCTACCCGTGTTCCCGGAAGCACTTTCGAGATATGCCGAGCAGTCGCTAATCAAGATGGGCGTCGAAGTGAGAACAGGCATTCCCGTGACGGCATGCAACGAGAACGGCATCGCGATCGGAGATGAGTTCGTTTCAAGCCGGACCGTCATCTGGGCTGCGGGGGTGCAAGCGTCGAACGCCGCCGCCTGGGTCGGTGCTGAAAAGGACAGGGCGGGTAGGGCGGTCGTGCAGCCAGATCTGACTGTTGGCGGTAAGCCCGAGATTTTTATTATTGGAGATACTGCCTCCGTGAAGGCCGCTGATGGAACACCCGTCCCCGGAGTGGCTCCCGCCGCCAAACAGCAAGGCAAATATGTCGCTTCGGTAATTGAAGCACGACGTCTGGGTACACCCACTCCAAGTGCGTTCAGATATAGGCATCTGGGAAACCTGGCTACCATCGGGCCGAATTCGGCTGTTATCGACTTCGGGAAAATCCGGCTCAAGGGCGGAATTGCATGGTGGATTTGGGGGCTTGCCCATATCTACTTCCTGATAGGTACGAGGAGCAGATTGGCAGTGGGACTAAGCTGGCTATGGATCTTTGTTTCCGGCCATCACTCCGCACGTTTGATCACGCAAAAAGAAACCTTAAAGGATGAGGTTTAGTCGCTAGCGCGAGCACGCCCGAGTCTGCTGGGCCGTGAATGGAGACCATCAAAGGCCAGACATTTGGGAATCGGTTGCGAAGCGATGGTTGGCAGCAGGTAACAATTCTGTCGGAGTTCCATATATAACAATGATTGATCTTCGCACTATCAACTTAGGCGACTTCGACTGCGTCGAATTCACGGCGAGGACTGGCCGCGACAAGTCAATTGCCCTGTCCGCCTGTCGTTAGCGATAGGCGGGCCTCATGCTTGAATACCGTTTCGGGAAGAAGTGATGATGTGGAGAGTTGAGAGTGTCCCCCTCTAAGATTGACCATTTCTCGCTCAAAGGTACCTGCAGCGAGGAACTCGCGGCAGCGCTTTCGAGGCTTTCCCCGCAATCTGAAGCGCATGTACATGGCGATAAGACGATCGCCTACGATGTACATGCGATTACCAATGGTCCGATTGCAGTTATTGCCGCGCACTACGAGGGCGACCTAACGGTCCAGCACCGGGGACCGGCGGAGGCAAACATCATCATGCTTCCACTACATGGGCGATCGGTCGTTACCGTTGACGGCAGACAAATCCCGTCAGAGGGAACGCGGGGCGTTTTCGTGAACAGTATGTCGGCGAGTACGACCCAATTCATTGGGCCCAGGAAACATTTGGGGCTTAGGATCGCCCATGATGAGCTGACGCGCCGTTTGGGATGTCGGCTCAATACGCCAATAAGAGGCAGCCTCGATTTTTCGCCAGAAATCGACCTATCGGTCGGGTTCGGCTCCCTTTTGGTTCAACTGGTACCAGTGCTGTATGCTGGATTACGAGACGGAACCCTCCTTCAATCACCGATAGCACTTCATCACCTCACTGAAACGACGATGGAGCTTTTGATCGAAGCTGCGCAGCATCGCTACTCATCTGAGTTATGCCGCGTTGCTGAATCACCCTTACCCAAGGCCGTTAAGCGGGCGGTCGACTATATGCGTGCCAATATTACTCGGCCGCTATCTCTTGAGGAAATCGCAACGGCTTGTGGCGTAAGCCGACGCACTCTTCAAAGCGGTTTTCGCAACTTTCGGAATACGACCCCTCTGGCATTCCTGCAGCACCTACGGTTGGAATTAGTGCATCAGGAACTGATGACAGGCGAACCTGGCCTCTCGGTCACGCAGGTCGCTCTGAAATGGGGCTTCGTGCATAGAGGCAGATTTTCTGCGGACTATCGCAAGCGCTATGGGGTACTTCCCTCGGAAACATTGCGTATATCATAAGCAGATTGCGCCGACCGAGCTACGATCAGCCGGCACGCTCGACCGTCCTCAAGGCTTGCAGCAACAGCACTCTCCAGAAAATCCGACTGCCTCGGCCCAAGATCTGTCTTGCAGATGATCCCCTGAACGCGACGATGTTCCGATCTGCGCAACGCAGTTCAAGACCACTACAGGGGTTAATCTTATAGTAATTATGCCGAGGTCATCTCACACATAGCGGTCAATGTCGCAATGTTCTGGACCGCGTCGCTAATGGAAGCCGGTGTAATTTATAGTCGTCTATGAGGAACATATGTCGAGACTGCCGCTATCTCTACTTTTAATGATTTTGGCAATTATCCCGTTGACGGCGTTCGTAATCATCGGAGTATCAACATCACTGGGATATTACCGAGAATACTCTACCTTCCGCAGCGCACAAACAACGCAGCGACTTGGGCGGGAAGGCGGATTCCTCGCCCAAGCTATAGCGGCGGAAGCGTTTGCAGGCGCCGACGTGCGTCGGGCAAAGCAAGCTGCATCGGACAGGGCTTTTACAGCGGTCTTTTCCGCTTACGACTCTTGGAAAAAGGCATTCGACGATCCGGCCATAGAACGGGCGGTACAGATCATTCGTGAAAGGCGGGACAATATCGATAGCTTCCGCCGGCGCGTCGATGACGGAACGGCTAGCGAGGCGGAGGGAGCTGTTGCTTTGCGCCCAGCTGCCCTTGCGGGCTTGGAGCTCGTCCGTCGCACTGGGGCGACTGTCAATGATTTGGATTTAGCACGCCAAATTACCGGTTTTCACGCGCTCATGCAGATCACGGAAGCTAGTTTGCTGGAGATCAGGCCCGGCCGAGCCTACGTCAAAAATTCAGCCATGTCCGTCGATCTATTTTCGTCCCTCTTACAGTCAAAAAATCTAAAGCAGCTTTATGTGCCTGCGATGCAGGAATTTCTCCCCGCCGATCTCGTCAAATCTTATGACGACTTCGAGGCCAGCGCCGCAGGCAAGTTCATCGCGGGCGTTCGCGATCAGATGTATGCAAACCAGCCGGGCGTTTCCTTCCCCCCCGAGACGTTGGATCGATGGAATGAAATCACCCAACAGCGGGCTGCTTTGTTGACCGCACTCATTATGCGCACCGGCGACGAGTTGGACGAGATGGCATTTCAGCGTTACGCCGATCTTCGCAATGCCTTTATCGGCTACTCCGGCGCCACGCTTCTGATCATGTCTACGGTACTCATTTTGTGCATTTCGGTCGTTCGGAGAATTTCAAGCTCCATTCGGACTCTGACAAGCCGAATGAAGGCACTCGCAGAAGGCGATACGTCGGCGCCGGTGCCCTTGACGATCCGACGCGACGAGATCGGGGACATGGCGCGTTGCCTTGAGTTTTTCCGCGGCGCGGCCATACAGAAAAGTAACCTGGAGACATCCGCGGAAGCTGAGCGCATTCGTTCTGACCAAGAGAAGCTGGATATTCAGGTAAGGGCGGAAAAAGAAGCAGAAGAGCGCCTCATCCGAGCGACGACGGCATTGGCAACCGGGTTGAAGCGGATGGCGGATGGAGACTTGATTTATGAGATTGAGGAGCCGTTAGCGCCACAGTTTGAAAGTTTGCGCAGGGATTTCAACGCTTCCATTCGTCAGCTCCGGGACGTGCTTGTTACCGTCGGCCATTCAGTCGAAACGGTCACGAATGGCAGCTCGGGCGTCTCGGCCGCATCTGAAAATCTTTCAAGACGCACGGAGCAGCAGGCGGCTTCGCTCGAGGAAACTGCAGCGGCGTTGGAGGAGATAACCGTCAACGTTGCATCGACCACGAAGAGGACGGCTGAGGCGCGCGGAGCCGTCCAACAGATGCGAGATCATGCGGAAATGTCCGGTCGGGTTGTACGCGATGCTATCGGCGCCATGAATCGCATTGAAAACTCCTCCAAGCAGATTTCCCAGATCATCAGCGTCATCGACGCGATCGCCTTCCAAACGAACCTCCTGGCGCTCAACGCCGGCGTCGAAGCAGCGCGTGCTGGCGACGCGGGAAAAGGCTTTGCGGTTGTTGCCCAGGAGGTCAGGGAGCTTGCACAGCGCTCAGCGACAGCGGCAAAAGAAATCAAGGATCTCATCGGCAATTCAGCTCTTGCCGTCGACGAAGGCGTAAGGCTCGTGAGTGAAACCGGATCGGGCCTGAGAACGATTGAAGAGCTTGTGCAGGATGTAAATCTTCATATGGACGCAATCGCAACGGCCTCCCAGGAACAATCGTCGGGCCTGCGCGAGATTAACGGCGCGGTTAACCATATGGACCATGCTACTCAAGAAAATGCGAGCATGGTCGCGGAGATGAATACTGCAGGATCGCACCTCGCTCAAGAGAGCCAAAGCCTAGCCGCACTGTTGAAACATTTCCACTTCAAAGACGAGAGCGGGAAGCCACAGAAGGTCACGGGCGAACTTGGGAAGAGCTTCCCGCCCGGTCAGACAATGGTTGACCGCGGAGACTATCCGATGCGCCGTGGTAACCTGGTGCTCGCGCCTTCGAATGATGATTGGCAAGCGTTCTAAATGATATGGGCGGCGTCGCCGACCACATGCAAATACACGTCTTTGATGATTCTGAATGAGAGCGATATCCCGGTGGGGTAGCGGCATGGTACTCCGCCAAATGAATTGTGCGGTCCTAACAAAATGCTGGCTTGACGCATGATTGCTCAGCCACGTGACAAAGCAGGACAGGCACATGAAACACGTACGTCAATCGGAACGCACATCCCGCCCCGAACAGCCTGTGGAAGTGCAGATGGCGACTGATGCTCAAATCGACCAGGGGCGTGGAGCCTTCCGCAACGCGGTCAATGCCAGCCCTCCGCTTGCCACGGGCACGGCCCCGCCATTTTCGGAAGCCTCCGTTGTCCGGCCATCGCACGGTCACGACGCAGATGTCGCAAGTCTGAAGCAACCGTTTGAGAAGGCTTTCCGGGCGAATCCCCGGCATCCTGCGACAAACCTCGACTTGCCATTCAACGCCGAAGAGATGTCCAGTGCCGTCGTACTCGACGCGATCCCGTTACCCGTCTTCTTCAAAAACAGAGATGGGATACACCTTGGTTGCAACAGGGCCTTCGAAAGCTTCTCCGGCCGCTCAAAGGGAGATATTATCGGAAAAACCGTTTTCGATTTGGTGCCCGCACCCATAGCCGAGACGTATGCCGCGTTGGACGAGGCGCTTTTTGCAAATGGCGGTGTTCAGCAATATGAAGCAAAGGCCACCACCGAGAATGGTGGTGTCGTTGATCTTTTACTCAGCAAGACCGCAATCACTGATATCGCTGGTAACAGGATCGGCTTGGTTGGCGCGATGTTGGATATCACAGAGCGAAAACGTGCGGAGCATGATCTTAAAGAGGCTCTTGAATTCGCAGAGGGAATTATTGCCGCCATTCCTGACGTTCTGTTCGAGGTAAATGCCGACGGTCGCTACCTGCAGGTCTGGGCAAGGAATCAGGAGATCCTGGCGCAGCGAAAAGAAGTGCTGCTCGGCAAGCTTGTCCGCGATGTGCTCCCTCCAGATCAGGCCGACATCGCTATGCTGGCTCTTGAAGAAGCCGATGAAACCGGCGCCTCCTACGGTCGTTGTGTCCGTATAGCCCTACCAAACGGCGAATCCCGTTGGTTTGAACTGTCGGTCGCAAGGCGACCAAGCAGCAATCACTCAACCGTCACTTTTCTGGTGTTATCTCGCGATATTACCGAACGAAAGCACGCCGAGGGCACGACTATTGAAGCTCGGGCTCGCCTCCTAAGTGTCCTGCAGACCATTCCGGATATGGTATGGCTGAAAGACGTAACAGGCAAATATCTGTTGTGCAATCATGCCTTCGAAGAATTGGTCGGCAAGGCAGAAGCGGAAATCGTCGGGAAAACGGATTATGACCTGTTTACTCCCGAACTCGCCCAGTTTTTTCGTGACAAGGATGAGGAGGCCATGCAAGCCGGCCGTATTCTCATCAATGAGGAACGGTTTACCGCTCACGAGGACGGTCGATCAACGCTTTTGGAGACTCGTAAGGTTCCGGTATTCACGGGGGGAAAGCTGATGGGGATCCTCGGCGTCGCCCGCGATATCACCGAACTGGACACGTCCCGTAAGAAAATCCATCAGATGGCATTCTACGATTCTCTGACCGGCCTGCCTAACCGGACACTTTTCAATGAACGGCTACGCGAGATGATCGGGGACGCGGCTTCGGCGGGCCAGCGAGCCGGGGTGATGCTGATCGACATGGACCATTTCAAAGCGATCAATGACACTATGGGACATCCCGTCGGTGACGAGTTGCTGCGGCAGGTGGCGACACGCATGAAAAAAGGCGTCCGTGCCAGCGACACCGTGGCGAGACTCGGTGGAGATGAATTTGCAGTCTTGCTGCCCAATGTTCAGGACAATGACGATTTGGCTCAAATTGCCAGCAGAATGCTTGCCGCATTCGGCGAACGCTTCATGCTTTCCGACAGGGAGATCTTTGTATCCTGCAGCATCGGGATATCGGTATTTCCAAATGACGGCGACGCTCCCGACGATTTGGTGAAATATGCGGATTCTGCGATGTATTTGGCGAAGCGCTCGGGGCGTAGCAACTTCCGCTTCTACTCAAAGGATCTCACGATTGGGGCTGAAAAGCGCCTAGCGCTAGAATCAGACCTACGCCTAGCTTTGAAACATGAGCAACTTGAACTCCATTATCAGCCAAAGGTCCTATTGGACAACGGAAAGGTGATCGGTTCAGAAGCACTGCTACGATGGCATCATCCGAAGATGGGATTGATCCCTCCGGGAGAATTCATAGGTGTCGCCGAGGAAACGGGATTGATCATCGATCTTGGACGATGGGTGCTGCATGAGGCGTGTTGCACGGCTGCCGTCATGAATGCAGATGGACTGCCCCCGCACAAGATTGCGATAAATTTGTCTCCTAAGCAGTTTCAATGCCCGCGTTTGTCGCAAACGGTGGCGGACGTATTGCAGGAAACCGGTTGTCGTGCGGAGTGGATCGAGGTTGAAATAACTGAGAGTCTCCTGCTCCATAACTGCGAGGTCGTTTCGACGACACTCTCTCAATTGCATGCGAGCGGAATTTCCATAGCGATCGATGATTTCGGCACCGGCTACTCATCTCTGAGCTATTTGGCTAACTTTCCCATTGATACCCTCAAAATTGACCGGTCATTCATCAATCGATCCGACAAGCGAAGTAGAGAACTGGTCAAGGCAATTCTCTCAATTGCGCGCTGCCTAGGGCAAAATGTAGTCGCTGAGGGCGTGGAGACGGTCGATCAAGAAAAATTCTTGGCTGAAAGCGGCTGCGCTGTGGCACAGGGGTTCTACTATAGCAAGCCCATCCCGAAGTCCGAACTTCTCGCTGCAAACGCAGTGCCCGAGTTCTCTCGCGGTGATTCCCATCTTACGCCGATGCCCGCAGAGGAAGGGGTGGCACTCATGCGCTTGCCTCCCGCATCTGTTGGGACCCGAACCGCGTGAAGCCTACGGCTAACAGCGCGCAGGATCCACGCCACCTGCGGCGCTGTTTATACCGCACTCATCCAACGGAAGCCCAAACTACTCTGGGCGATTGGATAAAACGCGGACCAACAGGAACTACTGAAAACTTCAGGTGCTTTGATGTTCCGAAATATGCAGGCCCTGTACCGAATTGCGCGACGAAACATACGTTGACGTGTTTTCGCTTTCGATTGCCATTGCAAAGACTTGCCCAGTACAATCTACTATTCTGAGTCAATATCGGCAAAAGCATAACTGTGCAAAAGCTCATCCCATTTCCCCATCCGAATAGAAATTCTGCGGATTTGAAAAGTTCAACTGCGAATTCGAATGGCTCCGGACATTTCGACATCATCCAATCGCTGAAGTCGGAACTTCACGATTTGGCTAGTGCCGTAAATCAGTTGGAGGCGCTATGTGAGTCATACCGATCCCAAGTTGATACGTGCTCGCAACCTGACTGAACGACTGAGCGTCCGCGCTTGTCATCGTATTCCCTATGACCCTCTCTGGGCGTGGCGGCCAGTGGTTCGTTGAATCTTGCCAAACGTTCCCGGATCCTACCACTTCCCGAAGACGGGAGCTTCAATTCGATCAACTCGAAACTTTCGGCCATTTGAACGGGTGGCGGAAAAAAACGCCAGCGATTGCGCCGTGATTTCGTAATGGTTCTGCCTATTTGCTGAAGGCGGTCGGCCGATTGGAATGCTCCATCAGACCTCAACTTACCGGCAGCAAGGACTGCAGGTTCGATAGCTTCTTTTCGTGGATGAGGATATACGGATCCTCGAACTCTACCCGCATCTTGTCCTGGTTGGCGACGAAGTAGGGGCTGAGGTACGCGGTCGAATTGCATGCGCGCGAAGACCACGAGTTTGGTCTCGGCGGTCTTGGCTTCCTCGACGAAATGGCACTCTCGTTGCTAACCTTCTCCATTGCGTCGACGAGGAACGGCCGCGCAAGGTCGATGCCACGCTTCGGGTCCATCGATTCATCCCGGACGCTCCCGCCTTGCGTAATAGACTGGATTTTTCATTTCTGCCTGGGTTTCAAACCAGTCTCGCCGTGGTGTTGCTGCATCCCGTCCTGCCCCGGCTTTTGGTCCTGCCAGGCTCGCGCCGCCCACAACGGCTTTGCCGTCCTCCACTTCGTTGCGGCCCTGCGGGTGCGGGCCGCGCTTGCAGCCCGGCTTTTGGACCGCCGTAGCAGGTCGCGATGGCCGCGACCTCGAACGGAGGTTCAGACATGAACAGGCAGCAATCCAATCAACGATCCGATATCTACAGCCGCATCACCACCAAGATCATCGCCGATCTCAAACAGGGCGTCCGTCCATGGACCAAGCCGTGGACGGCGGGAGGCGGGACGGCCGAGGTCAGCCGGCCACTGCGCCACAACGGCCAACCATACACCGGCATCAATGTTCTGCTCCTCTGGTCTGAAGCCATCGCCCGCGGCTTTGCATCGCCAAGGTGGATGACGTTTCGTCAGGCAATCGAGCTTGGCGGCGCCGTCCGCAGGGGCGAAACCGGCACAACCGTCGTCTTTGCCAGCTCTTTCATCCGCGCCGAGACGACGGAGACAGGCGCCGAAATCGAGCGGGATATCCCCTTTCTCAAAACCTACACCGTGTTCAACACCGATCAGATCACCGGGCTCAATGGCCTTGCCCATTCCATCGCCCGTGACCAGGATTGGATGAGCCGCATCGGTGCTGCCGGCCGCTTCTTTGCCAATACCGGCGCCCTGATCCGCCACGGTGGATCGGCGGCCTATTATGCTGCTGCTCGGGACTACATCCAGATGCCATGCGTCGACGCCTTCCGGGACGATGCCTCCTACGTCGCCGTACTCAGTCACGAGATGACGCACTGGACGGCTGCACCGCGAAGACTCGATCGGGATCTGAGCCGCTATGCGAAAGACAGGAGCGAACGCGCCCGCGAAGAGCTCATTGCCGAACTTGGTAGCTGCTTTCTCTGCGCCGATCTTGGTGTCGTTCCAGAGCTCGAACCGCGCCCCGACCACGCAAGCTATCTCGACAGCTGGCTCAAGGTTCTCGGCAACGACAAGCGCGCCATCTTTTCAGCGGCAGCTCATGCGCAACGGGCCGTCGACTACCTGCATGACCTGCAGCCGGATCTCAACAAGGAGGAGGCGGCTTGAGCCGCCTCCTTATCAGCCACCCGGACGCCGCCCACTGCCGCGACCCGACGGCCGCAAGCTCCTATCCCGCGAACCGGCGTCTAAAATCGTCACGCATTGACCTCGCGCAGCTAGTGGGGCGTATTCACCGGCATATTGAAGTGACGCGCGAAGTATTCCGACGGCGTCGTCATGCGGCCCCGTGGTGAGAACCAGCGCATCCCCTCGACCGTCGATGCTGAAAATCACGCGACTGTCCAGGCTTGTAACCTCCTCCGGCAGATCCTCCCTTAGCATCGCGATGGCGGAAGCCATCGTCCGCCGAGGGCGAACGAGAACGATGTCCCGCGCGAAGGAGTCGTCGTGCGTAGCATCGAGAGAAGCGTTGATGACAGCGGGTCGTCGGATGATTTATTTGGAACTAGCAAAAAATATTGCTTTGGCGCCCTCACCGGTAGGTCATGTTCCAGCCGAGTTCGCCGGTGCGCAACGCGCTCCATATGCTGAGCGGCGACGGAGATAGGGAACGCACGGGCGGGGGCAGTCGGTCCCGCCTCCCTTGACGGCCGCTATGCTGAGGCTCCTGCGGCTGCCCTTGTTCCGCCCTTAGCGGGGCGAGAATTCCCGAAATCCGCCTCACGGCGCCGCTATGCTGATTTCTCCGATACTCTTCATTGTTTGATTGAAACCCGCCTGCGGACGGGTTGCCTGATCGTCCCTGATGACTACCGGCAGCCATGCGATCGGGCTGGCGGATGATTCGCTATCTCGCCTCACTAAAGGCCGAAAATCAGTCAGTTTAACCCCGCCTCCTGGCTGGCGCGGAAAGAGCTCAGCTTGCTCAGGAGGTCCTGAGAGATCTCGAATTGCCGCGCCGTCCCCCGGCCCATGGCGTTCTTCCCCATCGTCTCCAAAAGCATTCCTCGCTTTACCAAAAGGTCGACCGTCTCCTTCACGCCGCTGCGTGTTAGCTCGGTAATCTCAATGATATTAGAGAGTGTTAGCTTCTGGTGGGCCTGAGTCATCGTGTAGAGGATCGTCATCATGCCGATCTGCTTCAGCCTCGCCTGGGGGGTCTCGTCCTCCAGCGGATGGTCGAGGATCTCATGGAGAATGAGTCCGGAGAAGGCAAGGTTGTGCCATTGCGTTTTAATCGCGCTTGTCATGTCATTTAACTGTGTTATATACGGCAGTATGAATGCGGGCAGGCAGATTGGGTCTCCCGAAACGCAATAGGGCGCCATCGTCTCGAAGGATCCTGTTCATGAAAAGCCTTCTCCTGAATTCACTGCTTACGATCTGCTTCGTTGCGCCACCCTATCTTATTTTCGGCAGCAAAGCGCGGGCCGAGGACTGGGGATGCCAGGTTATCCTATGCCTTTCCAATCCCGGCGGGCCGACGCAATATGCAGAATGCCGGCCGCCGATCCAGAAGCTGTGGCGGGAGCTTGCCGAGGGGCACTCATTCCCGACCTGTAGCGGCGTCGGTTTTCAGAGTTCGCGGCCGGGCTATGAACCCTATTATTGCGATGCGGGGTACAAGCTCACGACTGATAGCGGTCGCGGCGGTCGGCAAGCAACCTGTGTGTCGACATCGCCGCAGCCGGTGAGCAACAGCCTCTGCTGGGATGGGAACGACTATACTTCCCGCGACAATTCTGTCCTGTCGCCACATTGGCAGCGCGTGGACGGGCACCGCCAGTGCATGGGCTATCCGATAAGTCGTCCGAATGTGCGATCGCAGCCGCACTATGTCGATGTCACCATCGACGGCGCCGGTAAACAGCGCGTTTGGTACTGACCGATGGGTGCTGCATTCGTCGAAATCGCGCAAACCTGTGCGCCGATGGTTCAGGTGCAGACGCTGGCCGGCGTTGTTAGCCTCGAGAGCCGGTTTCAGCCCTTCGCCATCCGCATCAACAGCGGCCCACCACTCGCTGCTCAACCCGCATCGAAGGCGGAGGCGATCGAGGTTGCCACGTCCCTGATTGCCGATCGCCAGGATATCCAGATCGGCCTTGGCGGCCTTGGCATCGAGCACCTTCAGAAACTAAAGCTATCCGTCGCCGACGCCTTCGATCCCTGCCGGAACCTCAAGGCCACGGCCACGCTTCTCGACGGATACTACCGCGCCGCATTACGCGCGGGGGATCCGGCTCAGGCCGAAAGGGTGATGCTCCAGTCCTATTATGGCCGCGATGATCCATCCCTCGGCGCCATGGCCAAATATGACGAGCAGGTACGCCAGGAAGCAAAGCAGTTATCGCCAACGCTTGCCTCGCTCACCATTGGCGAACGCGGTGACCAGGCCGGGTCGGGCGGGCAGCCACAGGATGAGGTGGTACCAGCACGTCCCGAACCGCCTTTACAACCCTCCCAAACCGTCGAGGCCCCATCCTGGGACGTGTTCAGCTCAGGGCGGCAATCCTCGGTTCTCGTTTTCCAGAATGATCGATCGGAGCAAAGTGAATGATCTCCAAAGCCCCTCTTCGCCCCCTTGCCGCATCCACGCTGATGGCGGCCGCCATTGTCATCTGCCTGGTCGAGCCAGCCTTCGCCCAGGCCGCCGGTATCGAAACCGTTTTGCAGAACATCGTCGACATGCTGACCGGCAATATCGCCCGCCTACTGGCCGTCATCGCCGTCATCATTATCTGCATCGCCTGGATGTTTGGCTACATGGATTTGAGGCGGGCCGGCTTCTGGATCATCGGGATCGGCGGCATTTTCGGCGCCACCGAGCTGGTCAATACCATCGTCGGGAATTGAGCGCTATGGCGAGCATTCCGAGTCTCGAAGACGACACGTTGTTTCTCGCCTGCACGCGCCCGGCAATGATCGCTGGCGTGACGATGGAGGCGATGGGCGTCAACATCATGCTGACGACCATCCTTTATATCACTGCGGGATCAATCGCCTACGCGCTGGTCGGTATCGTTTTCCATGTCCTGTTTCGCGCGCTCGTCAAGCACGACCACAATATGTTTCGGATCCTGATTGCGTGGATCGAAACCCGTGGCCGCTCCCGCAATACCGCGTATTGGGGCGGCGCCACGCTCTCGCCTCTGACGCTCACCCGGCGTTATGACGAAAGGGATCTCAGCTTTGTCTAACATTGCGACGCTCCGGTCGCGCGAGCTAGGGCCGGAGACCTTCATTCCCTATGTCAGGCATGTCGACGAGACGACGATTGCGCTCGAATCCCGAGCGTTGATGACAATGATCGCTCTCGACGGCGTTTCCTTCGAGACATCAGACGTCAGGGATCTCAACGGCCTGCACCGCAGCCTGAACACGCTCTATCGCAATATCGCCGACGAGCGACTGGCGCTCTGGACGCATGTGGTGCGCCGCCGCGACAATGCCTATCCCGAGGGACGCTTCGCCAATCCCTTTTCCGACGGTCTGAACGCGCGATATCGGGAGCGGATGGTGAATGAAGACCTGTTTCGCAACGATCTCTACCTCACCCTTGTCTGGCATCCCGGCCGGGATCCTGCCGAAAAGGCGGCCAAGCTTCTCTCCCGGCTGCGCAAGGCCCGCCGATCCGATACCGAGCTCGACGGGCAGGCCCTGAAGCATCTGCGTGACCGCGTGGCGGATGTCGTCGCCGGCCTGAAGCGCTTCGAGCCGCGGCTGCTCACCCTCCACGAACAGGACGGGATCCTGTTCTCCGAGCCGAGCGAAGTGCTCCACCAGATCGTCGGCGGCCGGCGGGAGCCGATCCCATTGACGGAGGGACGAATTTCCTCGGCAATCTATTCCGACCGGGTCATTTTCGGGCGCGAGACCGTCGAGATCCGTCACGAGGCCGACAGCCGCTATGCCGGCATGTTCGGCTTCAAGGAATATCCGGCGACGACGCGCAGCGGCATGCTCGACGCTATCTTGACCGCACCTTTCGAGCTTATCCTGACGCAGTCCTTCGCTTTCACCTCAAAGGCCGATGCCCGCACGATCATGGGCCGCAAGCAGAACCAGATGGTCAGCGCCGGCGACAAGGCGGCCTCACAGATCGAGGAACTCGGCGAGGCGATGGACGATCTCGAATCCAATCGCTTCGTTCTCGGGGAACATCATCTTGCGCTTGCCGTCTTCGCGCCCTCGGTCAAGGAACTGACTGATCACATGGCGAAAGCGCGGGCCTATCTCACCAGCGGCGGCGCGGTCGTCGCCCGCGAGGATCTTGGGCTCGAGGCTGCCTGGTGGGCGCAAGCGCCGGGCAATTTCCGCTACCGGGCGCGCTCGGGAGCGATCACGTCGCGCAACTTCGCAGCCCTTGCTCCCTATCATTCCTATCCGGCGGGCAAGAAGGACGGCAACGAGTGGGGACCGGCGGTCGCCATGCTCAAGACCGCGTCCGGCTCGCCCTTCTATTTCAACTTTCATCACGGCGATCTCGGCAACAGTTTCGTCTGCGGTCCGTCGGGTGCCGGCAAGACGGTGCTCTTGAATTTCATGCTGTCCCAGCTCGAAAAGCATGATCCGCATATGGTCTTCTTCGACAAGGACCGCGGCGCCGATCTCTTCGTACGCGCGGCCGGTGGCACCTATCTGCCGCTCAGAAACGGTGCCGCCACCGGCTGCGCGCCGTTGAAAGCACCGGAATTCACTGCGGAAAACAAAGTATTCCTCACCGGCTGGATCGCCAAGCTGGTGCGACCCGCATCTGGAGAACTATCGATCACCGAGTTGCGCGACATCGCCTCGGCGGTCGACGGGGTGGCGGACCTGCCGGTGGAGCGTCGCTCCATCGGCGCCCTGCGCACCTTCCTCAACAACACCGATCCCGAGGGCATTGCCGCGCGTCTCCGACGCTGGGAGAGGGGCGGGCCGCTTGGTTGGGTCTTCGACAACGAAGCCGACGATATCGGCATTGGCGCCAGGTTCATCGGCTACGACATGACCGATTTCCTCGACAATGAGGAAATCCGCACGCCGTTGATGGCCTACCTGTTCTATCGCATCGAGCAACTGATCGACGGGCGTCGCATCATCATCGTCATCGACGAGTTCTGGAAGGCGCTGCAGGACGAAGGCTTTCGTGATCTCGCCCAGAACAAACTCAAGACGATCCGCAAGCAGAACGGTCTCATGCTGTTTGCGACCCAGAGCCCGCGCGATGCCATCGTCTCGCCGATCGCCCACACGATCATCGAGCAGTGCCCGACACAGATCTTTCTTCCGAACCCGCGCGGCGACCGCGCCGACTATGTCGACGGCTTCAAGCTGACGGAGCGCGAATTCGAGCTCGTCTCGCGCGAACTCTCCGTCGAGAGCCGCCGGTTCATCGTCAAGCAGGGGCACAACAGCGTTGTCGCCGAGCTGAACCTCAACGGCTTCGACGACGAACTTGCCATCCTCTCCGGCCGGACCGCCAATGTCGAGCTTGCCGATGCTATCCGTTTGGAGATCGGCGAGGGACGGGAGGACTGGCTTGCCGTGTTTCATCAGAGGAGGAAGACAGCATGATCCGAACAGGAACGATGCGGCCATTGTTTGTATCGGCCGCTCTTTTGGCGTCGGCGATGCTAGCATCGGCGCAGGGCATCCCCGTCATCGATCAGACATCGATCGCCAAGCAAATCGAGAGCATCGCGCAGCTGAAGTCCCAGCTCGACGCCTTGAACCAGCAACTCCAACAAGCCCAGCAGCTCTACGGCTCGCTGAACAAGATCACCAACATGGCCGACGTCGCCAACCTGCTGAACGATCCGTCGATCCGCAAGGCGCTTCCGCAGGACTTCAACGCGATCGAGGGGCTGTTCAAAGGTTCCGGCAGCGGCGTCTTCGGTAGTTCCGCTTCCAAATTCCTTCAAGACAATTCCACCTACCGCACCGATGCCGACGATTTCTATGCGCAGGAACTGTCGCGCATCCAGAACCAGAACGCCGGGCAGATGAGCCTCGGCCGGCAGATCTACGATGCGGCGACCAAGCGCATCGGCGGCATCGATGAGCTTCGCCAGAAAATCTCCGGTGCTGCCGACGCCAAGGACATCGCCGATCTGCAGGCCCGCCTCCAGGCCGAAACCGCCTTCTTGCAAACCGACGTCTTGCGCATGCAGGGCCTGCAGATGGTCCAGCAGGCCCAGGTGCAGGTCGATGACCAACGCAAGGCCGAGGACTGGCGCAAGCGCATGGACACGATGGGAGCGGCGCTCAAATGAAGTGGCTTCTTTTTAGCGCGGCAATGCTTTTTCTGGCGGCCTGCTCCCCGCAGGCGGAGAAGATTTACACGGTCGATGAGTTCATGGCGGACGATGCTCTGCTCGCGAAAATCATCGGCGAATGCCGTAACAATCCCGGAGAACTCCGTGATACGCCCAATTGCCGCAACGCCGAGGCGGCCGACGGCAAGCTGCGGCTGGAGCGGATGGGCAAATCGTTGGGAGGCTGACGATGTATCAGGTCTTCAGCTTCGTCGACGGGCAGTTCAAGGCACCGCTCGAGAACTTCATTTCGTCGGGCACCTCCAATATCGCCAGCTGGGTCAGCGGCCCGCTGACGGCCGCACTTACACTTTATGTCGTGCTCTACGGTTATCTCGTTCTGCGCGGCTCCGTGCAGGAACCGATCCTCGAATTCGCTTTCCGAGCGATGAAGCTCGCCATCATCGTCATGCTGGTGAGGAATGCCGGCGAGTATCAAACCTACGTCACCAATATCTTTTTCGATGCGCTGCCGCACGAAATCTCGCAGGCGCTGAACTCCGGCGCGGCGCCGAGCGCCTCCACATTCGACAGCCTGCTGGATAAGGGCCAGAGGTGCGCCAAAGAGATATGGTCGCGGGGTTCGTGGCCTATCGATATCGTCACCGGCGTGGGCGGCCTGCTGGTTATCGGCGCAAGTTTTCTTGTCGCGGCGATCGGTTATATAGTTTCGCTCTATGCCCGGCTGGCGCTTGCCATCGTGCTGGCAATAGGTCCGATCTTCATCGCGCTCGCCATGTTCCAGTCGACCCGCCGATTCACGGAATCCTGGATCGGCCAACTCGCCAACTTCGTCATCCTGCAGGTGCTGGTGGTGGCGATCGGCTCGCTGCTGATCACCTGCATCGACACGACGTTTACGGCGATCGAAAGCTATAGTGACGTGCTTATGCGGCCGATCGCGCTCTGCGCCATTTGCGTTGCCGCACTCTACGTCTTCTACCAACTGCCCGGCATCGCTTCAGCTCTCGCGGCGGGCGGGGCGTCGCTCACCTACGGCTACGGCGCCGCCCGCGATGCGCATGAAAGCACGCTCGCCTGGGCGACATCCCACACAGTCAGAGCGGTCGGCCGAGGCGCGCGTTCCGTTGGCCGCCGCCTGACTCCAGGCCGGACCGAATGACGGCCACCAACGCTTCAGACAATTGAACAGGTTTTTTTGGGATGCTCCGTATCGTTTTATCGTTTTTGCTGACCGCCGGTCTCGTAGGCTGCGGTTCGATTTCCCACCCGTTGCCCAAATGTGATGGTTATTCCCGCCGGCCGCTGAACCGCGCCATGTGGCAATGGCAGGACAGTGGAGGCGAGCAGCCGGCGACCCGGGCCGTTCCCGCTGAGCCGACCAGTCACGCCGCCGCCTATGTGCCGGAACCATCTTCAGCCACACCGGCCGCTTTCGCGCATTTCGATGTCGCGGGCTCCTACCGTCCATGCGAGGGCGAATGACATGGTGACCACGAATAACCTCAAAAGTTACTTCGACAAAGCCCGCCGGTTCGATCAGGACCGGATGATCCAGGTCGAGCGTTCCGCCCGCATCGCTTGGTTCGTCGCTGCTTGCGCCGGCACGCTTGCTGCCGTTTCCGTCTTTGCCGTTGCCGGCCTCACTCCTTTGAAAACCGTCGAGCCTTTCGTCGTGCGGGTCGATAATTCCACAGGCATCGTTGACGTAGTCTCGGCGCTGACGTCGGCCGCCGGCACCTACGACGAGGCCGTCACCAAATATTTCGCGGCCAAATATGTCCGCGCCCGCGAGGGCTACGTCTGGAGCGAGGGCGAGGAGAATTTCCGCACCGTCGCCTTGCTGTCGACGCAGCCGGAACAGACTCGATTTGCCGCAGTCTACCGCGGCAGCAATCCCGATTCCCCGCAGAACATTTATGGCCGCAGCGCCACGTCGCGGATCAACATTGTTTCCATCTCGCTGATCAACGCCAATGTGGCATCCGTCCGCTATATGAGGACCGTGACCCGCGGTGACGAGGTGCGCACCACGCACTGGGTTACGACCCTGACCTTCTCCTATGCCAACGCTCCGATGTCCTCGACCGACCGGCTGACCAATCCGCTCGGCTTCGTCGTCAGCGAATATCGCGCCGATCCGGAGGCCATCAATTGAGACTGCACTTTCTCCTTCCGCTCATTCTGACCACCGGGTTTTCGTCTGCAGCGCTCGCCCTCGAGACGCCGCGCGGCGCCGCGCAGGACAACCGCATCCGTTTCGTCGACTACCAGCCCTATAACATCACCAAAGTCGTCGGCACGCTGCGGTCTTCGGTGCAAATCGAATTCGCCGCCGACGAGGAAATCGCTCATGTGGCGCTTGGCAACAGCGTTGCTTGGGAAGTGGCGCCGGCCGGCAACATCCTGTTCCTGAAGCCCAGGGAAAATCAGCCGGTGACGAATATCTCGGTCGTGACGACACGACGGGACGGCTCGACCCGCAGCTACCAGATGGAACTCACTGTCCGCGACGGAAGCGTTGAAGCCGGTCAGAACACCTTTTTCTATGTGAAATATCGCTATCCCGCTGATGAAGCGGAGCGGCACCGCCAGGAAGCAGCTGCGCGCGCGCAGGCGGCGCAGGCCGGTGAGGCCGATCGCGTGCTTGCCCTTCACGAAGCCTATGGACCGCGCAACTGGCGTTATTCGGCGCAAGGATCCCAAGCGCTCGAACCGCAAGCGGTCTATGACAACGGCAAGGTCACGACCTTCGCCTTCGCCGGCAACCAGGAAATGCCGGCGATCTATATGGAAAATTCCGACGGCAGCGAAAGCCTGGTCTCGAAGTCGGTCGACGGCAATCTCGTCCTTGTTCACGCGATCAGCCGCAAGTTCATCCTGCGCCGGGGCGGCGACGTGCTTTGCGTCTTCAACGAAGCCTACGATCGCGTCGGCATCAATTCCGAGACCAACACGACGTCACCGTCGGTCGAGCGCGTCGTCAAAGTGCCGCCCGGCGCGGCGCAATAGGAGGTGACATGGCCGAGGAAGAGATTGCCCAGATTCCGGGCGAGCGGGCCGAGACGGCGGCCGGTGGCCGGCTCGACAATAACCCCACCCTCAAACGCGGCACTGTCGCGTTGGCGATCGTCGTCTTTGTCGCCTTCGCTCTCTGGTCGATGCGAGGGCAGGACAAACCGTCAGACGGTGCCCAGCCGGAGCGCGTTGTCATCCGGCAGACATCGGATTTCGAACCGGCGAAGGAGCCACAGCCGGTGGCGACACCGCCGCAATTTCAGCTCCCGACGCCTGTCGCCGCCGAGCAGGCGCCGACCGAGGATGACAAGCTGCTCGACGCTGCCCGCCGTGCGCCGGTCATCGCCTATGGCGGCGAGAAATCGCCGGCCACGCGGCGGCAGGATCAGGGCGAGGCGTCGGATCAGGCCTCGAATTACGTGCCGCTCGGCGCCAATCCCGGCGGCTTCGCCTCGCAGGGTGAAAACGAAGACCAGCGCTTCAACCGCTTGCTGACGCCGACGCAGTTGCAGGGATCGCGCGCCGGCACGTTGGGCAACCGCGATTTCATTGTCGCAATGGGGACATCCATTCCTTGCGTTCTCGAGACCGCGCTCTCCTCCGATCAGCCAGGGTTCACGAGCTGCGTCATCAACCGGGACGTTCTCTCAGATAATGGCCGTGTGGTGCTGATGGAAAAAGGCACGCAGATCGTCGGAGAATATCGCGGCGGTCTTCGCCGTGGCCAAAAGCGCCTGTTCGTTCTCTGGAACCGGGCGAAGACGCCGAAAGGCGTGATCATCACTTTGGCTTCGCCGGCGACCGATGCGCTTGGCCGGGCCGGCATCGATGGTTATGTGGACACCCATTGGTGGGAGCGGTTCGGCAGCGCAATGCTCCTGTCGATCGTCGGTGATGCCAGTTCCTATGCCAGCAGCCGGCTGCAGGACAGCGACGTCGAAGCGCAAAATACCACCAGCGCCGGTCAGCAGGCCGCGGCGATCGCCGTCGAGCAGTCGATCAACATTCCGCCGACGCTCATGAAACATCAGGGCGAGTTGGTTTCGATCTTCGTCGCACGCGACCTCGACTTCTCAAGCGTTTATCGGCTTCGCGTGACCGAGCCCCGCAATCGCGTCTACGACCGTGCTGTCCTTGGGGATTTCAGCCCCTCCTCGAAGCTCGTGACAAAATAGGTTCGGCAATGACTGAAGCTGCCGACTCCGGCGTCGTGCGCGAACTGCTTTCGCCACTATCACGCTTCCTACGCGACAAGACGCTCTATGAGGTCGTCGTCAACCTGCCGGGACAGGTCGTCACGGAGGGTAGGGACGGATGGCAGACCTATGAGATGCCCGAACTTTCGTTCGACCGGCTGATGCGTCTCGCTCGCGCCGTCGCGAGCTTCTCCGATCAATCGATCGACGAGACGCGGCCGATCCTGTCGGCGACCCTGCCGGATGATGAGCGGATCCAGATCGTCATCCCGCCGGCAACGACGAAGGGAACCGTCAGCATCACCATCCGCAAGCCGTCCTCCGTGTCGCTGACCCTTGAGGATCTCGATCATGGAGGATTGTTCGCCGACGTTTTGCGGGTCGACGGCGACGCGAGCCGATCGGACCAAAGGCTGTTGGAATACTATCGCATTGGCGCCTACAAAGCGTTTCTCCGGGAGGCGGTGTTTGCAAGAAAGAACATCATCATCTCCGGCGCCACCGGGTCGGGAAAAACAACTCTATCGAAAGCGCTGATCCGCCACATTCCGCAAAGCGAGCGGATTATTTCGATCGAAGACACTCCCGAGCTGGTGGTCCCGCAGCCCAACCATGTTCGGCTCCTTTACTCCAAAGGCGGGCAGGGGCTCGCCAAGGTCGGCGCGAAGGACCTGCTCGAATCCTGCCTGCGCATGCGGCCCGACCGCATTTTGCTGCAGGAGCTGCGGGACGGGACGGCATTCTACTACATCCGCAATGTCAACTCCGGCCATCCTGGCTCCATCACCACGGTCCATGCCGACTCGGCCCGCCTCGCCTTTGAGCAGCTGACTTTGCTGGTCAAGGAGTCGGAGGGTGGTGGGGACCTCGAACGGCACGACATCCGCGAGATGTTGACGATCGCGGTCGACATCATCATCCAATGCAAGCGGATCGACGGCCGGTTTCGGGTGAGCGAGATCTACTATCGAGACGCCGCGACTGACCTCGGCCGCTCTTCGTCGGATCGAGCTTAACGGGTTGCGTCCGGGCCTCAAACAATTCTGTCGGTCTCGACCGTCAGTCCAATTGTGCGGCCTTCTCACGCAGGACCACTGAAAACGCGCGGAGCCCCTGATGGTCCAGTGCATCAATGAATTCGTGAACCGCCGGCACCGTCTTCCGTAAATTCAACCGGCCGCGCCTGATGCTGTCGATCAATGCGCTCGAAAACGTGGAATGGAGGCCCACGAGGAAATTGTCTGGCGACACGCAGGCCACCCCATGAGGCCGAAGGTCCGCGGCTGGGAAATCCTTGAGATTCCACGTGACAATCAGAGAAGCCTTTCCGGCGATGGCTGCAGCTAAAACATGACGATCATCCGGATCCGGTAGCGAGAGGTCGGGGATGAGAATTCGGTGGTTGCCGACATCGGCATCGGGCAAAACTTCCTTGATCCGATCACGGGTCGCTTTCAGACGGGCGAAGGGTATATCGGGTGAGCCGATGGCCAGATTGCGAATCCACTCGGCGTGGATGTCGTCGGTCCAGCGTGCGTCGACGAGACCGTCGAAAGCACACTGGACCAAGACATTACGCAAATGGAAAGGGTAGAGGACGCAGGCATCATAGACCGCGACAGGCGGCTTAGAGGCCATGATTGACGATCAGATCCTCTGTGTCCTCGGCCAGCGCGTCGAGGCTTTTCTGGCGAGCATCGAGCTTGTCCTTGAGCGCGAGAACATCCTTCAACTTGGCTCGGCGGTGCTTGCCGACATAGCGGAAGGGCAGATCGCCGCGATCCATGCGCAGCACCACGAGAGGACGTGAGATGCCGAGGATGGTGGAGGCGTCGGTCGGGCTCAATTCCTGATCTTCCGTGAGCACGGCAACACGCTTGCCGCGCAACAGATGATCGAGGAGTGCTTCGACAGGTGCGAGAGCCGAGGCTGGGAGAGAAAGGGTTTGAAGTTGTCCACCTTCACGGCGAATCCGTAGTTCCAGTTGGTCGCCCTCCGCCAGATTTGGCATAGGCGCGACGGCCTTGCGGTCGCGATCCGACAATTTGGTAAATTGAAGAACATGGCTGGTCATGGCGAACACCTCTGACCATGTATATAGGGCAAGTCGCTTATAACTGCAATAACTGAAATATGCTCCGCTTTCCATCTCCGATTTCTGGGTGCCATAGGAGCGCGCGGCGAACAAGCTCGACCCGCCAACTTGAAGCGTGGGTTACCCGCCAACCGCAAGCGCTCCGCTTTCGATGTGGTCATGCAATGCAAAGGGGGCCGCCTCACCAACTATGCAGAAAAATAGGGCCGCTGGAAAACCAGGGCCCTTTAAGGTGTGAAGGTCAATAACCTCCAGAGGGGAACAGCTGATACGATGGCACTGGGAGGAAAACCATCGATTGCATCAACTGGAGGCAATATGCTCATATTTTGACCGCTTGGTAAACATTTTTTGTGCAGTGCAGCTATGCAGAAATGGCAGAGAGTTCTCTGGGCCGATTTGACCGGGATATAGCTTCACGCAGTCGAGATCGCCCGCTCGATGGCTTCCTTTTAGGGCGTCTACGTCGCTGACCAAGGAGGCTGGTGTGGATTATGGCAGCCGCGGCATTTCGCCGTCGGCTACACGCCAGATCCACGGCGTCATCTCGGCTCTCGCGGCGATCATCTCATTCAATGCAACGTCGTAGTCTTCGTCGGCCTTCGTCGGAACGATGAACATGGCGATCGGCGCTGGCCTTGCCTCCGGTAAGGTCACGGAGGCAATCGGCTGGTCGCGCGAAAGATCGAACCGGAGTCCTTTCACGCTCCTTCGCTTCAGGCTGGAGAGCCGCTCCAGGAGACGCTGTTCATGGATGGTTTCGAACGGGATCCAGTTCTCGTTGACCACCATCAGCGCCACTTCCTCGACCGAAGCTATCCCCGCTCCCGAAATGCCGAACGTGGCGATGACGATGAGATGAAACCCCTCGTTGGATCGCCACAGTTCCAGTTCGGTTTCATATCGGGCATTCAACCGTTTCCACGCCCCCTCATCGAGCATGAAGGGGAAAGGCAGGTGGCGCACCAGCATCTTCTGGCCATCGCGCGCTGAGGAAAATTCCTTTACCTCTCCGACGGTCATCATCAGTTTCCGCGGACCGGGACCGGTTAACTGGGCGCCGGCCAACATAGCCGCACGCCGCGCTGAAATCCCCTCTTTGTCGTCCTGATGAAACACTTCCGGGACAAACAAGATATCGCTGAGAGGGCCGCCGCGGACGATCATCTGCTTTGCCGCGTTCACCAGACTGCTGCGCACGCGCCCCCAGCCGCGTTTCCCGGCCCATAGCGAGGTCCATTCCGTCAGCTCCCCCATGTCCCAGAGATAATGGAGCATCGCCCTGAGCGAGAGCTTCTTGGGCTCGCTTCGCACAGTCTCCGACGGCTCCGAAGGCGATGTCGACGTCGATCGGCCCCCTCGTTTCGACAGCGAAAAATTGAGTTTCAGCGTTGCCGCACCGGTCGCCGCGTCGATTTGGATGGCGTTGCCGATCAACGGCCCGAGGCCGGATAGCTCATACGGCGGGTCGTAAGACGAGCAGCCGGGATCATGCTGCCGGCCTGAGAGCGGCATGCGTTTGATCAGGAATTGGCCATCCATCCGGGCAATGTACATCGGCACCGGCGGTTGCCGACACGGGCAAAGTGGCCTGAGCTTCTGTTCGTAAGCGCGTTCGAGCTGCGGCAGAAACTCTGGAGAACTGTCGTCGAACGCCTGGTTGCCGATCAAAAACTGTCGCACGTCGTTCCTCCCTTGCCTGGCCAAAGGCTGATCGAGCCGTAAAAGGAAGGCGTAGCATGAGCTTCGCGGACTTTACTAGCGCAAAATAGTTAGTATGTAAATGTTACGGCCGCTGGGGCCGATTTCAACGCCAAGGCAGGAAAGAAGATACGTGCATTCCAGCCTCCAAAAATTAAAATTAACGATCATGATAATTAGAAGTCAACGGTGCGTTGATTAGAAGTCAGCCGGTCAAAATGTAGAGGCTGCGCCAGCATGAAGTGAGTTCTAATCGCGTGCTACCCAGCCCTTCGAGCCGGCCGGCACTGAACCGCCGATCACCTTGCCGCCTTCCGACTGCCCGATGGCTGCCGGCGTCTCTACATCGCAGCTGACGCCGATGCGGCCGGCCGGCACGTATCGAGGGATTGAGCTACCGCGCCCAGGCGCTGGGGATCCTGCCGCTAGTGCTTGCCCCGGAGTTCGGCGACTTCAACGAGGATCTGCGCCGGCTCAGTCCGGAACGGCTCATCGCTAATCTCAGGGCGCAGCTCGTTCTGAAACGCTCTGGCCTTTCTGCCCGCATGATCGAGCCGGACGGGGAAGGTGAGGGCGTGAGGGCCTACAGGATGGCAGGTCTCTGCCGGTCGCCGCACGGGTAGGCGCCCGCCCGCGGGCCTGCCGAGAGGCGACCCTTACCATGCGGCGGGCGGGCCTTCAGCGGGTCGCTCAGGTTTCTTCCCCTGGCTTGGGCCGCGTGCGGCCCGCCATTCCTGGCACAGCAAGAAACCTCCCTTCCGCCGCCCGGCGCTTCGCCGCGGCGTCAGGCGCCGCGGTTCCGGCCCGTCTGCCGCGTGGACAGGGATCGCCGTCAGGCCGCGAGAGGCGCGGCCCAAATCCGACGGAGACCATCTGAACCTAAGTCTTCCCATCGACGACGCCTTCGAGCCCCGCCCCGCCTCGTCCCCAACCGACCGTTTCATCTACGAGATGCAGATCTACGGCCATCGCCCCTTCCAGGATGAACCGGACCCGCGTCCGCTGCCGGAGGAGCCGGTCGTCCAGTCGGCGCTGACCGCCATGTTCGATGCTCTATTCGAAATGCTCGGCGATACCCGCCTGGAGCCCGATCTCGAAGACCTCCTGTGGTCGACGGTCAATCTCTTCCACCGCGCCGGCGAGCGCATCCAGCGGGAGCTTCAGCGTAATGAGGATAGCCAACGCAACGGTCAGCGCGAGCAGGACGGCTCGGAGGTCAAGAGTGTCGAGTTGGAGCGCCTCGTTGCCGAAGGCATCACGCTGCTTGAGCGCCGCAATGCCTTCGAGTTCATGCGCGCCTATGCGGGCGACCACTTCGAAGCCAATGCGGCTCGGCATGGCGGCCGCGGACGGGCTCCAAGGTCAGCCACGCCAACATGACCGCGGCGATGATCGACTCCAGAGACTTTCCATCCGCCCGCCGGCGCGCCGAGACCGAAGTGCTGATCCCGGCAGGCACCAAGATCGCCTTCGGCGGCGGCATCGACTACAATGATCACGAACGAATCTGGGCGAAACTCGATCAAGCCCTCGCCAAATATCCCGACATGGTGCTGCTGCACGGCGGCTCGCCGAAGGGCGCCGAACGTATCGCTGCCTGCTGGGCAGAAGCGCGCAAGGTGATACAGATCGCCTTCAAACCGAATGGACGAAGCACGCCAAGGCCGCACCGTTCCGCCGCAATGACGACATGCTCTCGGTCATGCCGGCTGGCGTCGTCATCTTCCCCGGCTCCGGCATTACCGGCAATCTTGCCGACAAGGCCCGCCGACTTGGCATCTCCGTTTTGGCAAGCGGCGGGAGATGGCGCGTAAGCGCCATCTGTCCATACGGCTGAAGGAGATGCTTGCATTTCGCAAAAATTGTGTACACATTTGCCGCTGAAACGGAGCTTCGCCATGACCCAATCTCGGCAGCAGATACCATCTCCCCGCCGTGTCGGCGTGCGGGAATTTCGCGGCAACCTGACGTCTTTCCTCAAGCAGGTCGAAGACGGCCAGCGGTTCGTCCTGACGTCGCATCACAAGGTTGTCGCCGAAATCGGCCCGCCGTCAGCCGGCGTCGTCATGCGGAAACCAGGCGCGTTGCGCGGAAAGATCAAAGTTGCCGATGACTTCGATGGTCTGCCGGCGGATGTTCTGAAGTCCATGGAAGACGGGACGTGAGGCTGCTGCTCGATACACATGCCTTGCTGTGGTGGCTGAACGACGACGAGAAGCTAGGGAACCATGCGCGTCGCCTTATTGGCGATCCCGAGAATGATGTCCTCGTCAGTGCTGTCTCCCTTTGGGAAATCACTGTGAAGCTGCGCATCGGCAAACTTGATGCCGATATCGAAGAGATTGTTGCGATTTTGCCGGATCAAGGTTTCGACCGGCTGGATATCTCGGACGCGCATCTTATCGCTCTCGCTGCTCTTCCACTTCATCACCGCGATCCTTTCGATCATCTGCTCATGGCGCAAGCCGTGGCGGAGGGAGCGTATTTGGTTTCGGACGATCAAAATGTCGCGCTTTATGGCATTCCGTTTGTGACTTGCTCCGATCCTGTTGCCTTGTGATCTCACCGAGCTTGGCTCCGCGGATGAAGCCGGCTCAGATCGTTCCGGTTGCGTGTTTGCCAATGGCGATGTACCTGGCGACCCATCGGCGGCTCAGGTGCTTGGGAGCGGGCACGTTTGGGGAAGATCACTCATTCGACGCCCGCGTGAACAGCTTCACCCGGGATTGGAGCACGGTGTGCAGACGGCAATGCGGTGCCGCGGCGACCTCGCCGATCAGCAGAAATGTTATCGAGGTGCTCACAGCCTGCCGCAGCCGGGAGCGGGCGAGGGTATTGTGTTGATCGACATGCGGGCGAAGCGTCCGTGGAGTGTGCGGCCAATATCCCCCAGTGCTTGGACCGGGAGGCCATGGTTTGTTGTCTCCTTCGATTGCCCCGAACCATTCCCGTTTTATATCGCTCGTATAGACGACCGCCTGCTTTGGCGGCCAACCCCTGAAGGGGTAAGACTCGCCCGAAATTTTTGCAAAATTCGATTTCGGTTCGTTTATCCTGGTGGAAAATAGAATTTTGCAAAATTTTCAGGCGAGCTGACCGCAGCAGGTCGGCCGTCTCTTCGTGCGCCATCGGGAATGGTCCCGAGCAACCGAAGGAGACAACAACCATGGCCACCACGATCGCAACGCTCACGCAGAAGACCGACGGCATCCTCGAAGGCGTCTTCGCCACGATCCGGGTCAACGCCCCGATCGCCATCGTCCCAAATGCCAGCAAGGCAAGCGAAGAAGCGCCCGACTACCGCGTCATTCACCGCAAGACGGGCTTCGAGATCGGCGCCGCCTGGAACCGCATCGCGCGGCAGACCGGCGAGGAATACCTCTCAGTGAAGCTTGAGGCTCCCGAGATCGGTGTGATCTTCGGCAATCTCGCACCGGCACCCGGCGGCGATCCTAGCAAGAAGGTGATCCTCTGGAACAGCCCGAACTGAAGAACAAAGCGAGCGGCCCCGAGCAATCGGGGCCGGCTTCGCCGTATCTCAGGTTTTGCGCGCAATAGCGGGATTGAAAGCGGGCATCGAGCCCGCCTTCAATCCTCCTGTCGTGCCACACGAGACCAAGGACCCTGTCTGCTCAGATACTTGAAGTCTGCCGTGAGGCTCGTGCCGCCTCAAGGACTTCGCGGCCCCTCCTATTTTCAGCCGGCGCCCTGAAGGGCACCGTCAGAAAATCGGTTCCTCCGCTCGCCGGCTCCGCCGGTCGCTGACGCGATCCTTGACCCGGCCCGATCCTCACGACCCCGGGCGTCATCTTTCACATTTCAGGAGACGACGACGATGACGATTGCACTCGAAATTCAGGTTGAGGAACTGCGGGCCGAGCTCAGAAACGCCGATCCGGCTGAGCGCCGCCAGATCGAAGCGGAGCTGGAGATCGCTCGGGCCGAACTGAGGGTAGCGATCGCCGAGCAGGAGGGCGCCATCGACGCCGCGCCACCCTTCTGAGGCGGCGTTTGCCTCCTCGCCTGGGCCGGCACGCCGGATCGACCGGCGCGTCGACCCGAAGCTGCGCTTCACGCCGATAATTACCGGCAAGGACCAGGAAGACTTCCGCGGACAGCCCGGACCATGGGTTCCCGTCCGACATTTGTGTTCGGCCTATAGCCGCGCGCCCGTTTTGATCGGAGAAGTTCGAGGAACATACGGACTGCATCCTCCTCTCTGTCGAAGTGATGCACCATGGCTTGTCCGATCGTTCCGATGCGTCCCCATCGCCGCGTCAGGCATGGTGTGCCGAACAACGTCGGTTCGATTGCGAGCGCGTAGAAGCGCGCCATGTTTTTCGTCGCGTCCCTGCGTTCGATGTAGAGCTGATAGGGTTGAGTGAGCATGACGGAGAGTCGCCTCTTCCAGCTTTTGCGTCTAACGACACTTATGAATCGGTCGGCCCACACCGATTCATTTTTGTGATGATCGTTGAAGCCGAAGATCATGGATTTGGGCGAGCCGGCCAATCGGCGGCCGGGTGCTATTCGCTCCGCTCACGGAGCCCGAACACCGTCTCCGCCTCCGGTCACGCCCCCTCTCGCGGAATGACGTGAGCGAATTGCCCAGCCGCAGGGCGGCGGTTCTATCCTCGACACCTCCTGCCGGCTCACGCCGGAAACGGTCGCGTCCCCTTCGGGTCCGCGGGTCTCTTCTCTCTCTGACGTCCAATTTTACTCCAGCAAATCCGGCGTCAAGGACGGCGCGTCTCCCCCAATTTTTCCGCTGCTGCGTTTCACTGCGCTCTGGAAAAATCGGTTCCCCCGCTTGCGAGCCGCGTCCCGCGGTCCTTGACCCCTCTTTGCAAGAGAGTGGCCGATCTCCGTCATCAACGAAGGAGATCACATTATGACAACCGATCAGAACCTCATACTCTACACCAAGTTTGCCGGCTTCCGGCTCGTCGTCCTGGCAAACCGCTTCGGCTGCGACAGCGATTTTTCGCGAGAGCTTCACGATCGCCTGGTTGAGGGGCTCGACGCGGCAATCGATCGGATCAGCGTCATCATGGAATTGGAACGAAGTGTTCTCATCGGGGAGGATGAATTCGCCGAATATCAGCTGGAGGGCGAGATCGAGATTTTCGGGCGCTTCACTATCAATCTGCTGGACGAACTCGAAATTGATTACGACACGCATGAATTCCGCGTCAACGGCGGCGATTGGATGAGCGCTTGGGCTGCCGACGACACTGGCGTCGATATCAACTATCCTGAGCTCGTTGCGCTGATTGCGGACGAACTCGGCTCGCTGGCGCCGATCATCAAGGATATCACGTTGGCAACTCGCATCCCGGTCTATGCGGGGCGCGTCGTTTGGTCATGGTGGTAGCAGCACCATCTCACATACTGAGAGGCGACAGACGAGGTTGCCTCTCAGTTGCCGATGGCCCTCAAGTGAGCCGAGGAAGGACGGCTGCGAAGTTTCACAACAATCGCAGTAATGTTGTAAATGCTGTAAATTCCAGCGATAGCAAGGAAGCCCAATGCCGAAGCCAAGCGGGACGTATTCAACCAGTGACCTCTCACGTAAATCCGGCGACATCATCGCCGAGGCGCTGCGTCATCCGGTGACGATCACCCAGCGGAACAAACCCCGGCTGGTTCTCCTCAATATCGAAGATTATCAGCAACTGATCAGGCAGGCAGACCGACGCACCGTCGGCACTATCGAAACGATGCCCGATGAGCTTTTTGCCGAACTCGAAAACGCCGTCGACGCCTATGCCGGCGAGGACGAGGTGGGCCGCTCATAAAACCACGATCATAGCACCGGTTTGACGAAACGATTGACCTTCGCTGCCTGATCCATCTCCTTTCGCCGGAAGTAGATCGCCCGGCCGCAGCGGATCGGACTATGCCCCTGGACGATGATGATCTGCTCGTCCTTCCTCATCGACTGGGTGATCTCGTGCGGCATGATCAGCGGCCGGCGCTGGAAGTTGACGTTCTCGGATCTCCTGGATGCATTGTTCTTCGTGTCCCAGCCGATGTTGCGGGAACTGCCCTTCACCTCCACCGTCATCTCGCCACATTGCGCAGAGAGGTTGCGCGCCGTGTCGAGCGCCTTGATCGCTGCGTAAGAGGCGAAAGCGCAGCCATCGATCCATGACGTCGCGCCATCCTTCCCGAAATGCCGCTCCAACTGCCCGACCGACTGGTACATCAACATCATCGAGATGCCGTACTTGCGGCCGCGGTCGCGCGCCTCCTCGAGCACCCTCATGTAGCCGAGCAGATCGACCTCATCGAGCATGAACAGCGCCCGGCGCTGGAAGGCGCCGTCGGCCTGCACCATGGCGTTGATGAGCGAGCCGATGATCACACGAGCGATGCCCGGATAGGAGCGCAAGATCGATGCGGAGATGTTGAGGAAGACGTCCTTCTTGCCCGAAACGATATCACTCGATTTGAAGGCATTGCCGCAGACGAGCGCGGCATAGCTGTCGAGCGACAGCCACTGGGTATCCTTCGATGCTGTGGAATAGACGCCCGAAAACGTCTGCTCGGTCATGTTGGTGAAGACGCCGAGCGTTTCGCGGATGAAGGCCGAACCGGAATGCTCCTGAATGTCGCGCAGCATAGCGAGCACCGAGGGCTCCGGTTCGGAAACGATCTGGCGGAGACTGCGCAAGCTTCGCCGGCCCTCATATTCGGGCGAGAGCATCACATGGGCGAGCAGACCGGTCAGGAGGTTGTGCGCCTGGTTCTGGAAGTAGGATCCCGTCGAGCTTTCGAAGCGAAGGCTTTCCGACAGCAGCATATGGGCAATGCCGACGATGTCCTCTTCCTTTTGCTTGGATGCTTCGATCCCGTCGAGCACGTTGAAGCCCATGATCGGGTTCGTCGGATCGAGCACCATGACCTCGCGCCCGAGCGCATTGGTGCGGTGCTCGACGACCATGGGTGCGACCTCAGTGGAAGGATCGAGGCAGATCATGGGTCCGGTATATATGAGCGCCGTCGGCACGACGTTGCTGGTCGTTTTGTATCCGCCCGATCCCGCGAAAAACAGCATATGGGTGGAATCGAAGTCCTGTCTGTAGGTGAGCAATGGCGCCTTCCCGCCCTGTCCCCATGTGCTGCGATCGTTTACATCGAAGGGAAGCGCATGGATGATTTCCTTGTCGACCCGATAACGCTCGCCGACCACGATTTCCCCATCCGGCGGGAACAGCTTTCCTGCTGCCGCCATCGGCAGCCAATCGGCATCTCCAAATATTCCACGCCGGGCACGCTTGATTTCATCTGGCACGACGACGGAGATGCGGGCTGACACCGCCACTGCCATGAAGCCGGCGACGGCAGCAATGACTGCGACCATATCAAGATAGGACAGCGCTCGATCCCACGGAACGACCCGGGCCTGCACAGTCGGTGCAAGCCGGCCGAATTCGCGTAGCGCATAGTAGGCGGCAATGCCGAGAAAACACAAAAGACTTGCCATGGCGACCGGCCTTCGCCGATGCAGCGGCAGGGCCCAAACTGTCAGAAGTCCGGCAAGAGGTCCGAACATTAGAGGCAGTACAGGTGCTGCCCGCAGGAACCAATATTCCATCCTTCCCGACATGCCGACGGCGAGCCCTGGCCACCGCCAGCCAACAATGTAGATTGTGATCGTGGTGACGGCGATCGGCGCCAAAACGAGCAGCAGGCTCGGATGCGGTTTCCCTCTTAGGCCCATTCCGCCGTCTCCTTGAGATGCGATGAAACGTCGGCCAGCGACGGAGCCTTGAAAGCCTCTTCGCCGATATCGCGCAGCCGCCGATGCTCAATGGAGCCTGGGGCGAGCTTTGCCAGTTCTATGAGGCCGCCGAGCAGGAATGCCCGATCGGCTTTCGACAGCCCTGCTCTGACGACGATTCCGCCGAGCAGGAACTTCTCGCGCGCGTCGCGCTTCCGCTCAGCCGTCATTTGGAGCCTGCCCCTGCGCTCCAGCGCCGCTATCTCCTGATCGACGCGCTTGAGGAGCGGGGCCAGCGGCGATTTTCCTTTCCCCCTTTCGAAATCGCGCGGCGATTTCCTCGATGATCCGATCGACCTCCTCGTCGGCAATCTCCATCTCCGCCAGCCCGGTTCTGGTCGCGGCTCGGGCAAAACGCTCGGCCGATTTAACTATCAGCAGGCGTTTGCGTTCACGCAGCTTCTCGATCTGGGCGTCGAGATCGGAAATCGATGATTTTGCAGCCATCCCTGGTTCCTTTTCGGGTTCAGGTAATCGAAACGAAGCGATTATACTAACTAGAATAAAATAGTAAAATGCGCTACCGTGCAACCAGAAAAGCGGCATCGGCCCTTCGGTCCGATCTGTTTGAGGGCGCAATATACGTCGCTGTCGCGACGTGCTTGGGCCAGTCTGGAGACGCCAGTGGCGATCATGTTCGTCAGAGCGCAGGTGATCAGTAGGGGATCGGGACGCAGCATCGTCTCGGCTGCCGCCTATCGCCACCGCGCCCGGATGATGGACGAGCAGGCGGGAACGTCGTTCAGCTATCGCGGTGGGGCGGGCGAACTGATGTATGAGGAACTGGCGCTGCCGGATGAGATCCCGGATTGGCTGCGGTCGGCGATATCAGGTCAGTCCGTCAGCAAGGCCAGCGAAGTGTTTTGGAATGCCGTTGACGCCTTCGAGACGCGGGCAGATGCGCAGCTCGCCCGCGAACTGATCATCGCGCTGCCGGAGGAGCTGACGCGGGCCGAGAATATCACGCTGGTGCGCGAATTCGTCCGCGACAATCTCACCTCGAAAGGAATGATCGCCGACTGGGTCTATCACGACAAGGACGGCAACCCGCACATCCACCTGATGACGACGCTCCGGCCGCTGACGGAGGAGGGGTTCGGGGCAAAGAAGGTTCCAGTGCTTGGTGAGGATGGTAAGCCGCTGCGCGTCGTCACGCCGGACCGCCCGAACGGCAAGATCGTCTACAAAGTCTGGGCGGGCGACAAGGAAACGATGAAGGCGTGGAAGATCGCCTGGGCGGAAACGGCCAACCGGCATCTGGCGCTGGCCGGACATGACATCCGCCTCGACGGTCGCTCCTATGCCGAACAGGGCCTCGACGGCATCGCGCAAAAACATCTCGGGCCGGAGAAGGCGGCGCTGGCGAGGAAGGGCAGGGAGCTCCACTTCGCGCCGGCCGATCTCGCCCGCCGCCAGGAGATGGCCGATCGGCTGCTTTCAGAGCCGGAGCTTTTGCTGAAGCAGCTCGGCAATGAACGCTCTACCTTCGACGAGAGGGAAATCGCTAAGGCGCTGCACCGTTATGTCGACGATCCCACCGATTTTGCCAACATCCGCGCCAGGCTGATGGCGTCGGACCAATTGGTCATACTGAAGCCGCAGGAGATCGAGGCAGAGACAGGAAAGGTGTCGGAGCCCGCGATGTTTACCACGCGGGAGATGCTGCGCATCGAATACGACATGGCGCAGTCGGCGCGGGTTTTGTCGGAGCGTCGCGGCTTCGGCGTTTCCGAGCGGAATGTGACGGTGGCGATCGAACGCGTGGAGAGCATCGAGAGCGGCGATCCCAAAACTCCGTTCCGGCTCGATGCAGAGCAGGTCGATGCTGTCCGTCATGTCACCGGTGATGGTGGCATTGCCGCTATTGTAGGCCTTGCCGGCGCCGGCAAATCGACGCTGCTTGCTGCCGCACGTCTTGCCTGGGAGGGCGAGGGACGCCGGGTGATCGGTGCAGCCCTTGCCGGCAAGGCGGCGGAAGGGCTGCAAGACAGTTCCGGCATCAAGTCGCGGACACTTGCCTCCTGGGAACTGGCCTGGGCCAATGGCCGCGATACGCTCCATCGCGGTGATGTGCTGGTGATCGACGAGGCCGGCATGGTGGCCTCGCAGCAGATGGCCCGTGTGCTGAAGATTGCCGAGGAGGCTGAGGTAAAGGTCGTGCTGGTCGGCGACGCGATGCAGCTGCAGCCGATCCAGGCCGGTGCTGCCTTCCGGGCAATTACCGAACGCATCGGCTTTGCTGAGCTTGCCGGCGTGCGCCGCCAGCGTGAGGCCTGGGCGCGCGATGCCTCGCGTCTGTTTGCCCGCGGCGAAGTCGAGAAGGGCCTAGACGCCTATGCCCGCCATGGCCATCTGGTCGAGGCAGGGTCACGCGAGGAAACGATCGATCGCATCGTCTCCGACTGGGCTGCTGCGCGCAGAGAGGCAATCGAGCGATCAACGTCTGAGGGCAGGGATGGCCGTCTTCGCGGTGATGAACTGCTGGTGCTCGCCCACACCAACGACGATGTCCGCAAGCTCAACGAGGCGCTGCGTGAGGTGATGGCCGGCGATAATGCCCTCGGCGAAAGCCGCAGCTTCCGGACCGAGCGCGGGGCGCGAAAATTTGCCGCCGGCGACCGCATCATCTTCCTGGAGAACGCCCGCTTCCTCGAGCCGCGGGCCAAGCACTCCGGGCCGCAATATGTCAAGAACGGCATGCTCGGCACGGTCACCGCGACCGGCGACAAACGCGGCGATCCGCTGCTGTCGGTTCTGCTCGACAATGGCAATAAAGTCGTCTTCGGCGAGGACAGTTATGACAATGTCGACCACGGCTATGCCGCAACGATCCACAAATCTCAAGGGTCGACCGTCGACCGCACCTTCGTGCTCGCCACCGGCATGATGGACCGGCATCTGACCTATGTGTCGATGACCCGGCATCGCGACCGCGTCGATCTTTATGCGGCGAAAGAGGATTTTGAGCCGAGACCGGAATGGGGACGCAAACCGCGTGTCGATCATGCCGCCGGTGTCACCGGCGAGCTTGTCGAAACCGGCGAAGCCAAATTCCGGCCCGAGGACGAGGATGCCGACGACAGCCCCTATGCCGATGTCAGGACGGACGACGGAACCGCCCATCGGCTCTGGGGCGTCAGCCTGCCGAAGGCACTCGAGGAGGCCGGCATCCAGGAAGGCGACACCGTGACGCTCAGAAAGGATGGTGTCGAGCGGGTCAAGGTCCAGATTGCCGTTGTCGACGAGGAGACAGGTCACAAGCATTACGAGGAGAGAGAGGTCGATCGCAACGTCTGGACGGCCAGCCAGGTCGAGACCGCTAGCGCACGACAGGAGCGCATCGAGCGGGAAAGTCATCGGCCGGAACTCTTCAATCCGCTCGTCGAACGCTTGTCGCGCTCCGGTGCCAAGACGACGACGCTCGATTTTGAGAGCGAGGCCAGTTACCGCGCACACGCGAACGACTTCGCCCGGCGCCGCGGGCTCGATCATCTCTCGCTTGCCGCAGCCGAGATGGAGGAAAGCCTTACCCGGCGCTGGGCCTGGATTGCCGAGAAGAGGGAGCAGGTGGCCAAGCTCTGGGAGAGGGCAAGCGTGGCGCTCGGCTTTGCCATCGAGCGGGAACGGCGGGTCGCCTACAATGAAGAACGGAGCCAGACGATGGTCGAAGCGACATCCAGTGACGCGCGAACTGCATCCCACTCCGTCTCGGGCGCAAGTGCTGCTGAAACACGCTATCTGATCCCGCCGGCCACGTCCTTTGTCAGCAGCGTCGAGGAGGATGCGCGGTTGGCGCAGCTTGCGTCGCCGGCCTGGACAGAGCGGGAGGTGATCCTGCGGCCGCTGCTGGAGAAGATCTACCGGGATCCGGATGCAGCGCTCGTCTCGCTGAATGCACTGGCGTCGGATATCGGAGTCGCACCCAGCAGGCTCGCCGACGACCTTGCGGCAGCCCCTGGTCGGCTTGGCCGGCTGCGTGGCTCCGAGCTGATCGTCGACGGACGCGTGGCGCGTGAAGAGCGCAATCTCGCTGTCGCGGCCGTGAAGGAACTGCTTCCGATGGCCCGTGCCCATGCGACCGAGTTCCGCAGGAACGCCGTACGGTTCGAACTGCGCGAGCAGACGCGCCGCGCGCATATGTCATTGTCGATCCCGACGCTCTCCGAACGCGCCATGGCGCGTCTTGTGGAAATCGAGGCGGTGCGCAGCCAGGGCGGGGACGATGCCTACAAGACGGCCTTTGCGCTTACCGCCAAAGATCGATCGGTGGTGCAGGAGATCAAGGCGGTGAGCGAAGCTTTGACGGCCCGCTTTGGCTGGAGCGCATTTAGCGCGAAGGCGGATGTGATCGCTGAACGCAACATAGTCGAGCGCGTGCCGGAGGATCTCACGGATGAACGGCGCGGAAAGCTGATGCGGCTGTTCGAAGCCGTGCGGCGCTTTGCCGACGAGCAGCACCTCGCCGAACGTCGGGATCGCTCAAAGATCGTTGCCGGCGCCAGTGTCGATCTGAGGACAGAGACGGAGAAGGGGGTGGGGAAGGAGAACCTTCCCATTCCCCCGATGCTCGCCGCCGTCACCGAGTTCAAGATCCCCGTTGACGACGAGGCGCGATCTCGGGCTCTTGCTTCGCCTCTCTATCGTCAGCAGCGTGTGGCACTGGCGAACGCGGCAACGACAATCTGGCGCGATCCGGCTGAAGTCGTCGGCAAGATCGAGGAACTTCTCCAGAAAGGTTTTGCCGCCGAGCGCATTGGAGCCGCGGTGACCAACAATCCTGCCGCCTATGGTGCCTTGCGTGGTTCGGATCGCCTGATGGACCGGATGCTGGCCTCTGGCCGAGAGCGGAAAGAGGCGACGCGGACCGTGCCGGAAGCTGCAGCGCGTCTGCGCGCGCTCGGTGCGGCCTACACCAATGCGCTCAACTCAGAACGCCAGGCTATCACGGACGAACGGCGGCGCATGGCGGTTGCCATTCCAGCTCTTTCGAAAGCTGCGGAAGAGGCGCTGGTGCGCCTGACGGCCGAGGCGAGGAAGGACAGCAGAAGGCTCGGCGTCTCCGCCGCGTTCCTCGATCCGGGCATTGGCCGGGAGTTTGCGGCCGTCAGCCGGGCGCTCGACGAGCGCTTTGGTCGCAATGCCCTCGTCCGAGGTGACAAGGATCTTGTCAACCGCGTGCCGCCACCGCAGCGCCGAGCTTTCGCGGCGATGCAGGAGCGGTTGAAGGTTCTGCAGCAGACTGTCCGTCTGCAGAGCAGTGAGCAGATCATAGCGGAGCGGCGCCAAAGGGCTGCTAGCCGCGCTCGCGGCATCAACCTCTGAGACTCGAAGAAAAGCGGGGTGACGAAATGGTTGGTAGATTGGAAAAGCACTACGACCTGATTGTCCCGAGATCGATTTTCCTTTGGGTGGCGAAGTTGGACGAAGCTATTGTTCGTCGCTTCCGCAGCGGTCGTTGTGGAGGCGATTGCAGGTCTCACCAGATCGCGTGTCGTCTGCGTGACGCCACTCTATAGCCCCCTCGGACACGGACGTGGCCAGAAACAAGCCTGCTTCCAGCAGCGCGCGGATGCCACAGAAGGTGACGTGGTCTCGCGCTGAGACCCTGAAGAACAAGCTTTCACTTGTCGGCCTTATGATCGCGCCTCCACCTTCGAAAGCTAGAAACCTGTCAGGTCCCACGGAGACGAGGGATTGGTAGAAGTCCTCGATTTGCGTGCAGATCTTGTCGGCAACGTGCTGCGTGCGCGAGATAGCGACACACGCTTCGGCGACGTGTACGCACTTTGGAACATCTTCCTCATCCGCGAATGATGGCGCTCGTGGCAGGACCAGATGCGCGTTGCCCGGCGGGCTCAGCTCAACGAAGTGATGGACTTCGCCAATCGATTTCTTCATGCTGTTCCTGCCTGTTTGGAGAAAAAGGGCTTTTCGAGATGGCAAAGCGCTGAGGGCTGCTCAACGTGATGGAGCGCTTTCTGCTGACGCGAACGTTGTTCCAGTTGAGGCTCGTGAAGACGTGACGCAGTTGCGCTCACGCGACGGTGAAGATGAGGAGCCGCTAAAGGGTCCAGGATCGCCCCGATAGCCGCCTTGCTTCGGATTCCGGGTAAAGGCGGTAAGGAAGGTCCGCATAGACATATTCTGCCGGAATCGCGGGTGGGGACAGCTTCGATAGGAACAGGTCGAGATTCTGCTGACTGTTGCTGGAGACAAGCGTGTAGAAATTGCCGCTGTTCCAGGTGACGAATGAGTGTCCAAAGAACCGGCGTAGTGTTTCGCTCATCTCCGAAAGGGTGACTTCGTTTCGATCCATTCGCGTCAGCACCGTCTCTTCCTTCGCGCGAATATCTGACGCGCTGAAGAAGCGAGCTTTGAAGCTATGGTCCTTCTGGCGTTCCCGCCGGCGATATTCCTCGTCGTCTTCATGCCTGAACTTCTCGACGAACATGAAGAGCCCGTTGGTCTTGAGATGCTGCGAGACGAAACGGATCTGATCGAAGCGATTTGGCGAATACATCTGGAAAGTCGTGTCCTCGAGGATGATATCGAAACCGCTGCCAAACTTTCGGAGCTCCACGTCTTCTTGGACCCTTTGCGATGTCAGATGATGAAATGGTCCGTGAAAAAACATGGCATGAGGAGGAACGCCATAGGCATAGAAGCTTCTAAGGTTCTCGACGTTGGGACTGCATGACAGTGTTTCTATCCTGCCCTTGCCAAGTTCGCCGATCACACGAGCCATCGTCCCCTCGGCTGTACCTAGCGTGTAGAGTTGCAGTTGACCCTTTCTGGCCCGCGCGTATTTGAGGATCGCGCCGCCTATGCGGCACTCCTCTTCGAGGCGGTAGGGTATGCTGCTCAAGTAGTGCTTATCGAATGGACCTTGGCGCAGCGGATGAAGGGCTGAAAAGCGCCTGAACGTCATGTCCACTGGGAACAAGCGGCGATCGAGCTCAGGCGGACGGATAGGCATTCCGGCCTCACCGGATGCGGTGGTCGAAAAAAACTCAGAAAGCTCGTTAAGGCGCGGGGCGCAGTCGCACTCCTCAATGAAGTCGGCAAATTCACGCATGCGAAAGCCTGCCTTTCTCTCGCACCATCGCGTTGTTGGGATTCAGGAGGGAAATCGCGCATCCCGAAAAGATTGTGCCGTCAGCGATGATGTCGGCAGAAGATGATCGCGAACGTCATGTTTTCGCATCCACGATTTTGATTGGTTTTCATGAAATTGACATGAAATTCGACCTGAGGTTAAAGCCTGGCTTGTTGACAACTTGGGGTGAGGTAGGGTCGCTAACACACCGGTTTTTCAAGGGAGCAGCTGTCGAGTGGGGATCATTCCATCAATTCACCCCGAGAGGATGAAGAAGTCACAAGGGGAGATCATCCTTCACCAGCAAGGCCATTGGAGCCATGCCCGCGCAGATGTCGTTCGCCGGCGCAGTCTCGGGCGACAGGTTATCGACGTTGTCGCGGATGACCACCTGATCTTCCTCAACATAAGGGGTACGGCGGCATCCGGCGAAAACTTTCTGGACGGACGAAGAGTCGAGTTCAGTCCGCGTCCAGACGGCTCGCTTGTTTACATTCCGCCCGGTTGCCACTGGAGCGGTTGGGATGAAGGGGATGCTGAGGGTTGTTATCTTATGATAACCGTGACGCAGGATTTTTTTTCAAACCTCACGACTAAGCTGCCGCGCGTCGGCACCTTGCGTCCGGAGCTTGGATTTAGAGATCTGCCGATCCAATGCTTGGCGCGGCAGATTGCCGGAGAACTTTCACACGACGATTCCATGGGGAGTGTGATCGTGGAAGGGCATCTCGCGGCTATCTTCGGACTTCTGCAGCGCCGCTCCGGCACATCTGGCAGATTGTCTCGAGGAGGATTGTCGCCTACCGTTCTCAAGCGCGTGATAGGGCGGATTGAAGCTCACATCGATCGACCTCCAAGCGTGCGCGCTCTGGCTGAAGAGGCGGGATTGACCTACGAGCATTTTTCCCGCGCTTTCAAGCAGTCGCAAGGCTCGACGCCCTATGGCTTCTATAACCAACGCCGTCTTGAACGCGTGACCGACCTTCTCCGCACGACTGCGATCAGCGTGACCGAGATCGCCATCGCCTGTGGCTACTCCAGCGGGAGCCACCTCTCGACCAGATTTCGCCGAGAGACGGGATTTTCCCCTGCCGAGTACCGGGCGCTCTGGAAGGAGTAGCCTGGTTCTGAACTAGAGATAATATCAAATTCGTGAAAGCCGCCAGCTCTTCAGAAGAATAGCATGTCCCCATGAACCTGCCAGTAGGGAGTGTGGATGAAGTGGGCGCAACAAAAAGCAGCGGCATAGGGTGTTATGCCTCTCGCGGCATCTATCTCTTCTGTGTTCTGGCGTCGGCCACTGGCCGGAATGTCTACTTCGTGCTGGCGGCATGGGTTGCGACAGATGTCAGCAAGAGCGCGAGCGCTCTCGCCATCCTTTTGGCGCTCGGCAGTGCCGCCGAGTTGCTCACCAGCAACGTTGGCGGCGTTCTAGTTGATCGATTTGATCGTCGCTTCGTCTGTATCGCTTGCGATTTATCAAGGTTGATCCTCATATTTTCAACGGGTATTGGTCTCATGTTCGGTGACCCACTTAGTGTTCTTTGCCTATCGTGGACCATCTTCGCGTTCATCGACAGAACCTATTCGACTGCGCTGCAGGCCATCATTCCAGACATCGTGCGTCCTAAGAACCTCACTTCATTCAATTCGGCGTCTTATATTGCGATGCAGGCGGGCAATCTCATCGCCGCTATCGTCACCGGGTACAGCTTAACCGCCATCGGGATGAATCTGACGTCGATCTTGCCTGGCGCCTTTTTCGGCCTATCACTGTTGGGGCTGCTGGCACTGCTCGGCCGACAGCCGCCTTCTCGTTCTCGATCGGATTTGCAGGCAAAGAGCATTCGTCGGATGGATCTGTTGCCGACGACCTTCGTCGTTCACCCACTGAAGACCATCGCCGTCATGTATGCGTTGACCTATGCGATGGGCATGCTTGTGAGTGTATTGGGCGCCGCATATGTCACTCGCGAACTCAAGGGGTCGGCGCTAGAGTTCGGTTATCTCGAGGCAGGTTGGGCCCTCGGTTCGATTGCGGGCTGTTCAACCCTTCTTCTCAGAAGGGCGCGTTCGCGACGACAAAGCATCCTCTTCCAGGCGGCGCTTGCTGGCATTGTTCTGTTGGGCTTTCCTGTTTTCCAGAGCTTTTTGTCCGCGCTCGTTCAACTGGTGTTGCTTGGCTTCTGCTACAATGTCACGCGGATCCTGATCGATGTACGGGTTCAATCGACTGTTTCGATTGACATGTTGGGGCGGGCGCGAAGCCAGATCCACACGATCTGTGTTTCGATAGGGCTTCTTGCGTATGGCATCATCGGGACGATCGGAGACGCAATTCCACCTTCGGGGATTTTCGGCCTCTTCGGGGCGCTGATGGTGACCGTCGCGCTCTTCTTTCACTTTAACATGGATCGGGGAGCGCCGGTGGAAAGCCGGTGCGTCTGAGGATGGAGACGTCGCCCAATAGCGACCTGGTTTCAAAAGGTGAGGTGTTGACCCTCATTTTTGAATTATTCCCTTGGTTGCGTCAGTTTGAGCAGGCATCGCTGAACGACTACGCAAAGGCGGCTTTCTCGGTTGGATCGGATCAATCGGGCTGCGTCGCGCGAAGCCAGGCAATGTCTCTATTGCGGTCACGCGTGGCGGCCGTCGCGCAACGTCAGGGTTATTCAGCAGGGGCCGTGACGCGCTTTCAAACCGAAATCGAAGTCGCTCCGGTGCTGCAGTGTGGCCCCCACCTCCACCTGTTGATCGAGCCTGACGCCTTTTACACCCATCTGTTCTCCCTGATGGGACTTCGCGCGCATGGCAGGACATCCTATATCTCCTACGCTTGCTCGACAGTGAAGTTCGTGGAACGCGGTCGCAAGGGTCCGGCCTGGCTCCACGTCGATGGCGATGCAGTCAATGTCTTCGGCCTGTCGCGCAGCAAAATGATCCCCTACAGCATTCTTGGCAGAAACGGCTGCTACAGATTCCATCTTCAAAACGTCGACAGGCCCGGTCATGACTCGGAGGCAATTTCCTGCTTGCGAGACCTTTTGCCTCTTGGCGAATTCCAGTCGGCGGCAGAGGCGATCAAAGCGGCAAATCTTTGCCTCTGGAAGCGGTATTCTGACAGCCAGGTGGACTTTCTTCAGCTTGACGATAGCGACGTTGCCGATCTGGTCGCGGACCACCTTTCCGATGGCCGGTCCTGGCTGCGAGCCTCGTTGATCGAGGACCGAGCATTCGCGATGCGCCTCATCCATTGCATCGATCAACTCGCTGACACGGCTTGGCGAGGCTGGCTGAAAAACTCGACGCATTTTTTCTGGGGCTGCATTGAAGGGCGGCTTTTTCCACTTTGGCTGGATGGCAGGGTCCTCCGGTCGAAGGAGACAGATGATGTCTGTGTTGAATTCTCGCCGCCAAGTCTTGTGGAGGCCCTGAGAACTGGCCGGATCGTTCCGAACCTTCTGCTGATGTTCATCGTAACGTCGATCCTGCCTGGCGTGCGTGTCCTGGGTGGAAGTCGGCATACGATCTATTATCCGTTGATGCGCTGGGCATTCTGCGAGGCGTTGAGGAACAACCATCGTGACACACAGCTTCTCAACGCACTGTCAAAGGACGAACGGCCGGGGGTTTGGGGCCATCGCATCATCTCCTCGCCGTGCGAGCCGTTTTCGCTGCTGAATGCAGTTAGCCGCGGGGGTATTGCAACGCTTCTCGAGCAGTTCGGCAAGATGAGCATTATCGACGCTTGCGGGCCCTTTTCCAGCTTCACCCAGGACCCCCTATGGGCGGAGCTTGCGGTGGCATACTCCTCCCGGAGGGTGGGCAGACACTCCTCGCAATGGGCGTTCCGCTGATCGCACCTCCTTTGGTTTTCTGTCCACTTTACCGCCCGAAGCGTGACCTCTCGCTTTTGAGACAAGTGTCCGCGCGTAAAGCGAAGCTATTGAATCTTGTAAAGAATTCGGTTGCGCGGCGGGCGGATTTCAACTAGGTTTCGCAGCGAGGCAGTACGCGCTGCCTTGGGGATTAGAACCCCCTGTTAGCGGTTGGTGTCGGCCGATTCGGCACCACACTCCTTGACCTTCGGTCGAGGAGCCTGTGGCGTATGTCCAGGTTCCTCGGAACTAAAGGCCACAGGGCCGTCTAGCACGGTGTTCTAGAGCGTTTCAGGTTTTCACGGAAGCATATCCGGCATTGGCGAAGTAGTTGCTGCATTCGCTGGGCTCGATGGTTGTGACGAGGTGTCCGATGTGGCGCCAAGTGTCATCGATCGTTCGCTTCTGAGCCAGGCGCATCCAGTGCTTGATTTTGGCGAAGGCCTGTTCGATCGGATTGAGGTCGGGAGAGTATGGCGGCAGGTACCAGAGTCGGGCACCAGCGTTGCGGATCATCTGACGGATGGCGACCGACTTGTGGGAGCCGAGATTATCCATCACGACGATGTCGCCCGGTTCGAGCACCGATAGGAGTTGCTGTTCGACATAGGCTCGGAAGCATTCGCCATTGATGGGTCCATCGAAGACACAAGGTGCGGCAAGCCGATCGTAGCGCAACGCGCCCAGGAAAGTCAGGGTGCGCCAATGGCCATGCGGGGCGAAGCCGCGCAGGCGTTTGCCCTTCGGCCCCCAGCCCCGAAGTGGCGCCATGTTGGTCTTGATCCAGGTTTCGTCGATGAAGACCAGCCGCCTAGGATCGAGACCGGTCTGCCAGGACCGCCAGCGTTGTCGTCGCCGCGCGATGTCGGCACGTGCCTGTTCAAGGGCGAACAGTGTTTTTTTTGAACCGCAGCCCCTCGCGCCGCAGGAATTGCCATACGGTGTCGTGGGATACCTTCACCCCTCGTGCTGCCAATTCTGCCTTCAATCCGTGCAGTGATAGATGCGGCGTCTGGTTAATTCGCTCGGCGATAAACGCCCGGTACGGCTCAAGAACACGCTTGCGGTGACCGCCCATCTTCCCAGGCGCGACAGATCCGCTCGAACGGTAGCGCTGAGACCACTTCACCGCTGAAGACACTGCAATACCAAACCGCACCGCCACCGACCGGCAGCTCTCGCCCGCTTCGATGGCATCAACAACACGCTTGCGAAGATCATTTGAAAGAGGTCGAGTCATCCGATGCTGGCCTCCACTCCAGCCAGCATCTTGAATCACAAAACAGCCAAAAACGGAATCCCTTCCGATTCAGCTAAAAACGGAAGCGCTCTAACTCCCCGATCAGTGGGTTGAGCGAGTTTTCAGCGGGGGCGCACCGCGTGAAACTCTCCATCGGGGTGACCACCATGAAGCGCTATGTAGCAGCCCAGGTTCGGACTTCGAGACCTGCGCAAGCCAAACAGTCGGATGTTGCACGCGAGTCGGTACATCCAGTCGATCGGCATGTCGGACAGCAAATCCGTATCCGCCGAATGCAGTCGAATGTCTCCCTAGGGGATCTCGGCGCCGGCATCGGGGTGAGTTTGCAGCAGGTACAAAAATATGAAAGCGGTAAGAACCGCGTCAGCGCTTCGATGCTCTACGAGCTTGCCAATTGCCTCAAGATCCCGGTTTCGAGGTTTTTCGAAGGCCTTCCAGATCCCGAAACCACTCAGGGCCAGCAATTCATAACAGAGATCGATGGGAAGATTGCCTACATATCCACGGCGGAGGGACGGCGTCTGATAGACGACGTTTTGCTCCTTTCTCCGCGTGTGCGCAGCCGGGTCGTTGCCCTCGTCAGCTCGATTGTCGATGAAGAGATGGAAGAACACAAGGACGTTTCCCCATAAAAAGACCAACAAGAGCGCGGCCGCAAAAATTGGTCAGCGGTTCGTAGAGTTATCGCCGCATACTGCAGGTTCTAAAAAGCGATCTGGCCAACGTTCTTCTCTCGGTCAAGCACAGTGCCAAAACCGGCACTGCGGTCGGCAAGATCGTCAAGGATGTCTGCCGCCATTCTGCCATCGGCGAGCACAGGGAAGGGGAGGCGATCGCGTGCAGGATTCGATAATGCCTCGGTTCCACCGATCACAATCGGACGCAAGCGTACATTTTCCAGCTGTCCGCTAGATCCAAAATTGCAGGTCGCGATGACGCTCCTCCACACTTCCGGCGGGCTCCATTCCTGTTCGTCCTTTTCCGTATGGAAGAGGAAGTTGCCAAGGCCGTAGAAAATTGGCGTATTCCGATATATCTCAACCCCTTGAAGGACCGGAGCGCCATGGCTGACAAAGAGGCCTGCGCCCGCGTTAACGCAATCGTGCGCAAATTCGCGGACCCAGACGGGGACTTGCTGCCAGTTCGGCTCCCAATGGTGATGATGCAAATACACGATGACGAGCGTGTCGCGGCCCGCTTCTTCCGCGATCGCCGAAAGGTGAGCCCTGGCGCTGTGCCGGTCCATGACGATGCGGCGAGCGGTCTCATCTGATCTGCGAAACACGGTTCCATAGAAATCAATTTCGTCTTGGCCATGAAGATCAGGCGGATCCTCTGGCTGGGCATAATTCGCGCGCTCCAAGGGCGAACTTAGAAGACGCTCCTGAATGGAGCGAAGCAAGTTGAATGTTCCCGCTTCCAGGTCGAATACCCTGGAGACTTTCAGACTATTGATGCCGGGCCTTGCTATCCTGCCCTCAGTTGCGTCCTCGGCGTACATGAAAGACGGGCCTGGCCCGGCATCCATGGCAATCAGCGCGACATTTCGGGATCCGAACGTCATTTTCTGTGCCGTGGAAGCATGATGCTTGTTGTGGCCGATGCCGGCATGCAGGAAATTGTGTGCCGCAACCTCCTCCAGCGTCGAGAGGATCCCCGGCGGTCCAAGATCGAAAGCATGGTTGTTCGCCAGAGCCAGGCTATTGAAACCGAGCTCCTTCAACGCCGCCAAGACATCCGGCGCTGCAGCGCCGAAATAGCTGCCTTTGAGCGGCCATCCACCATGACGACCATAGATAGTCGTCTCGAGATTGGTGAAGGCAACATCGCTTGCTTTGAGGATCTCGGCGATCTCAGCGAGCCGTGGATCGCCGATCGTTCGAAGATCATGACGGATGAGCGACTGGCCGGTGACAGCAATGGAAAAGGGTGCGGACATATGGTCTACCTTCGATCTTTGGGACTGCCGACTGCTCACGCACTATGGCTTCGGGGGAAATGCGTGTCGGAAAGCCAGTGTCTAGTTCGATGTCTGCGGCGAAACATCGATCTTGAACCATTGCTCGCTCAGCCGCTTCAGGGTTCCGTCGCTCGTGGCGGCCTCGATGGCGCTATCGAATGCCGCAACCAGTTCGCCGTCATCTTGCCGGAGCCCGACGCCGACACCCGGGCCCCACAGGCCACCGGAGAGCCGCGGGCCGTAGAGCGTCGCAATCCCGCCATCCGTGCTGTCGAGGAAGGCTTTCCAGGTGAAATAGTCGGCAAGACCGCCATCGATGCGCTCAGCCACGAGATCGAGATGCATGTTGTCCTGGGAATCGTAGCTCCTGATCGTCGCGACCTTTCCGAACAGTTCATTGAGCACCGCTTCCGAATTCGATGATCGCAATACGCCCAAAGTTCTGCCGTTGAGAGCGGCTCGAAGCTCCTCGATCTTTGCCTGCTTTTCAGGGTCGATAGTTGTGAGGTCGAGCTCGGCCAACGTATCCGTGGGCGGAAGATTGAGATCTTTGCGTATGACAACTTGGTTGAAACCTCCGGCGTAGGGCTTGGAAAAAGCGATAGATTTCTTCCGCTTCTCAGTTATCGCCATCCCCGACATGATGGCATCGAACTTTCCAACGGTGAGCGCCGGTATGATTCCGTCCCAGTCCTGAGGCACGAAAGTGCACTCGAACTTCATCCTCCGGCAAAGATCGCGGCCGACGTCGATGTCAAAGCCGGCGAGCTCCCCTTGGGGGGTGATGGCATTCCAGGGCGGCGAAGCACCTTCAGAGGCGATTGTCAGTGTCTTCCTGTCCATTGCTCCCGCGTTGTTGGCGCAGACGACAAGAGACAGGGCAAGCAGAAGTGTTCGTTTCACGACGATGTTCCTTTCATTGCTGAGTTTGATTGTTGGCGTCCGGGATGTGGGCTGGCGTCAAGTTTCAGCCGAGGCGAGAGGCGGCTTTCCGTTCGCTCTTCGAGGTACAGGTTGCGCCGGCGGTGGACGGTTTGCCGTCGGCGTCCAACGCGTCTCCAGCATCTGGAAACCTTGCGTGATCAAGAGGGTAAGCAGCAGATAGAAAGCCCCCGCGGCAATGAAGACCTCGTATGGGGCGAATGTCTCCGACACCAGCTGTCGGGCGAGCCCGGTCACCTCAAGCAGCGTGATGGTGCTTGCAAGGGAGCTTGCCTTCAGCATTCCAACCACCTCATTTGCATAGGCGGGAAGAGCGATCCTGAGGGTCAAAGGGAACACGATAAGACGGGCAGTGTGGAAACGGGAAAGGCCCAAGGCTTTGGCCGCTTCAATCTGCCCACGCGGGACCGCCTGGATCCCGCCGCGCAGAACTTCTGTCGTATGGGCGGCGCTGTTCAGGGTGAAAGCAATGAAGGCGCACCAGAACGGCTCTCGCATCACGGCCCATAGAAAGCTTTGGCGGACGAGGGGAAGCTGGCCAATCCCGTAGTAAATCAGGAAAAGCTGAACCAGAAGTGGCGTGCCGCGGAACGCATAGGTATATGCCAGCACGGGCGCGGAAGCCCACGGATTTGATGATGCCCGTAGGAAGGCGAGCGGGACCGAGACGGCGAAGCCTGCGGCAAGCGATGCGAATGTCAGAACCAGAGTGAGAAGAAGGCCGCGGGGAAGGGTGAGAAACGCTTCAAGCGCGATGGTCATGCTCATTGCCTCAACCTTTCATCGCCGGGAGCGAATAGCGGCGCTCCAATAACCGGAACGAAAGAAGGGACAGGCTTGTGAGGGCGAGGTAGATTGCAGACGCTGCGAGATAGAAGGGGAGTGGAGCGCGCAGTGAGCCTGCGCCTATATAGGCGACGCGCATGACATCCGTCAGCCCGACGACGGAAATCAGCGATGTATCCTTTATCAAGGAGATGCAAAGGTTACAGAATGCCGGCAGAGCGATCGGGATCATCTGGGGAATGATGATCAGAAACCAAATCTGCGCGTTCGAAAGCCCGAGCGCCGCTGCAGCCTCTCGTTGGCCTGGTGCAACCGCGTTGATCGCACCACGGAATATTTCCGCGGCGTACCCGCTGAACACGACGGTCAGTGCCGCGACACCGGCCGCAAATGCATTAATCTCGATGTAGCCACCGGCAATCGCGCTCAAAAGGGCGGTTCCGCCGAAATACGTCAGGAGGATGATCAGAAGTTCCGGAACACCCCGGATGATGCCCGTGTAGGCCCGCATGCACGATGAAACCGACTTACGGGTCGAGTTGCGGAGAACGGCAATAAGCAAACCTAATAGGGTCCCGAAAGCGCAGCTCAAGGCAAACACTAAAAGTGTGTTCTTCAATCCAGATAAAAATTGATCTACAAATGCGTACAATGCAAGTCTCCAATATTCTTGCGAGCGCACCGAAATAGGAAAGGTATTCTCCCGACATATACAAAGGGCTTGCCGAGATTTAACCGAGGGTAGATTGGATTCATTAGCTTAACCGGCGCTCTAAGTTTGGCGTATGTCAAAAATATACTTTGACTTGCCGCCGTCAATTTATAAGATTCAGGAAGTTTTGATAAGCGCAGCTTATGAGGCGCGTCGCTCGACCACGATTGAGATTCCCGGCCATGGACGTCACCGACTCCGGAGTGAAGATCCGCCACCTTCAAATATTGCGGGAGGTTATGCGCGCCGGCTCGGAAAGGCTCGCAGCGCAGATGTTGCGAATAACCCAGCCGGCGGTCAGCCAAAACATCAAGCAGCTAGAGGAGACTGTCGGCTTCGCGCTCTTCCGCCGGGAAAACAACAGACTGGTGCCAACCGTCAAGGCATGGGAATTTCTACGCACAATCGACGCGGCGTTTGCCGGACTTGATCGGATCGGACCGTCAATCGACTTCCTGCGGAACAACGATACGCGAATGATCGGCATCGCGGCGCCAAGCGCTTTCTCCTTCGCGACCTTGCCGAAAGTGGTCAAAAGGATTCGGGAGAGAAGCCGCTCTTACGCCGTTCAGGTGAAATCAGGAACTTATGAGCAGATTGCAGATCATGTGTTAAACGGCCGCTCGGATCTTGGCATCTCCCGATTGCCTCTTGATGAGCGCATTCTTGATTGGGTGCCCGTCGGCTCGGCCACCAACGTATGTCTTTTTCCGGCCAACCATCGATTTGCGGCACAGCAGCTTGTCACTGCCGAAGATCTTGCTAGTGAGGCGATCATCGATATCGACCCGCAAATTGCCTCTCACCAAATGAGCGTCAATGCCCTTCGATATATGGGAACCGCTCCTGACATCGCCGTGGAATATGACGCCAATGGCCATGACATTGGCTATGTCATGGCAGGGATCGGCGTTTCGATTACGAACGAGATCATTGCGAGCGAATATGCTGAATTCGACGTTGCATTCCGCGAATTTCAGCCAGGGGCAACATATCACTACGTCGTCGTTTGGCAAAAAGATCGAAAGCTGAGTGATAGCCTAAGATTTGCATTGGAAGAGATAGTCGCGGCTTTGACAGATCGGGCTGCTTGACGATCGCATCGAGGTATGACCCTCGCACCGTAAAACAGATGTTGCGAGTTCATGCTGAACCGCGAGTTGTGCGCGTAAGCTTAGAGCGGGATGATTTTAGGTAGACCCGTGAGAAGGATTCCCTATGACGCAAATCAGATTCATCCTTCTGGCCGGTCAGGAGGCTGAGCTGGATGGCGAGACCTGTTTCGAATAACCGCGAGAAGTTGTAGAAGCGGTGATACAGGAGGGGTGTGGTGCCGGGCGGCGTCCAAGCGCTTCCGCATTGGCATCAGCATCGCGATCGATTGGGTGCGGCGCGTGACGCGACGGACAGCGCAGCCCGGCAGGATGAGTAGCCACAAGCCGCGAACGGCGGTGGCTTACCTAAGCCACCGAGCAGATAGTTGCGCCATATCGTAGAAGAACATCGCGACAATCGGAACTGCGTCGGTTGGCAGAAGCGGACCGGTTGTTTGTGCGATCATTGGTGCCATGTTCTCTTTAAGTGATTCTGCAGTTATCTTAAAATGGCGGATGACACTTCAATTGGACGCAATATCGACTAGAGCAAATCCTGTTCAATCCGGCTCATATCCAGCAGCCCTGAAGTAGTTTGCGCATTCTGTCGGCGTGAAGCGGAGCATCAATGCGCCTAGGACGTCCCATAGAGCATCGATCTTTCGTTCCGCGCCCTCCGTGGTTGACTGCGGCCCCTAAACCGGGACCGCGTGCCGGTGGCGACGGAAGCTATGAGATCACATGCTCAATGCGCTCGAGGTGGTGCTGAGGCACGATCTGAAGGGGTTCCTCGGCCGCTGCGATTTCCTCGACCGTAAGTCCGGTGGCGATGGCCAGGTCCTCAAGGCTGTAGCCCTTCGCAATCCTGGCTTCGCGGCGACGAGCGGCTGCGGAGGTGTTGTCGGCGGTAGCAAATTGATCCATTCCAAACTCCAAATCACGTTGATGTAGCGGCTGAGGGGGATCTGTCCCCGATGGGTTGGCTCCTTCGTGGTGCCGACTCGGTCAGAGGTTAGCCGCAACCTGCCGAGCCGCTTGGTTTCTCTTCGCAGACGACGCTCTTGCGTGGCTTCCGCCGCGATCTTGTTCTGCGTTCGGATGCCGAGCGCTCCTGCATTAGCGCTGTTGTTCTAGTCCTGCTTTCTATGACAATCAATCCATGGGTTTGCTCATAGGCACACGACGAGCCGTACCAACTGCCTGGGAAGAATTGTCCGCTACTGATTAACTGCGGTCGCAGATATGCCTTGCGCGATCTCATCGTCGAAGTGAACCATCTCGCCCGAGGCCATGTGCAGCGCGTCCGCGACATCGCCGAAGCGCGCCTCACCATAACGGAGGCCGGAACTTATTGAATCGGCGCCCGTTCGTAAGGACCGACATTAGGAGGATCTCACCATGGCAACCACATCCAAAGCCCGCAGCCAGGATCGTGCTCGCGTCGCAGGTGGTCAGGATCACGAGGTGAAGTACGAAGCCCGGAAGGAAGGCATTTCCAAGGAAGCGGTGAAGAAGACCGTGAAGAACGTAGGCAACAGTCGCAAGAAGGTCGAAGCCGAACTCGACCGGCACTAATCCGGGTTGGAGAGTTCAACCGTGAGGGTCCGCAGCCATAAAGTCAGCGGCGGAAACAGCCGCTGAAAGTCTGGCTCCGACGGATCATAACGCAGCGGCGGAAGGCGCCTGACTGCAGGAGTTGACGACCCCGCAGGAAGCGTTTCGGAGCAAGGCTATCGAAGCTGCGGGATACAGCGCCGTCGAGCAAAGCCAAAAGTATTGGGACGCCGGAGCGTTTCTTGCAAGGGGCGGAGCCGCATCGCATGAGGAAGGGGCTGGCGAGCGAACCCAACGAGCTCCAAAGTCGCGATACGCGACGGCGTCGGCTGACTTTACCTGCAGAACAGAATTCAGAGGCCCACAGACCGTGGGGCACCGCGTGCGGACGCCGGTCCCGACCGGTCCGTTCAATCGACTTCTAGAAGCTGCCATCCCGTTTTTGGGACCGGCCAGCATCGTCGATCTTCTCGTGCTCACTGCGCTGAATAGGAAGCGCGGTCGGTATTAAGCCATTCTCCCGTAACGCCAAAGGCGAGCGGCGGAGCGCCGATCAATCGCCCGAGTCGGGTCTCCAGTGTTTGAAACGATGCTCAGGGAAGCGGTCGACGTGAACCTCGCTTAAATCCTGCGGAGTATTCCATTGCCGACATGCCAGTCGATCAGATCCCGAAACAGGCTTAGCGAGTGCCACGTGCATCGTCGTCCCGATGTGGACTGTAGACTAGCTTCCTGCATAGGGCGATGCGATCCTGAGTTGCGTTCATGTGTCCTCTCCTTCGCGACGGAGAGACCCTAAGCTATGCCGACTAGGCGGCTGCTATGGTGCCGGAAACGTTGGCAAAGTCGGTTAATCGGCATAGTTTGCTGGTCAGTATAAACGTGCTTTTGCCGCGCGCGGCAAAATGCAGTTTGAAGCAGCGTCGCGATCGTCGCCCAAGTCCTGCCGCCGCCTTCCGAGCCGGGTTCATAATGCCGGATTTCCGACGTTTGAAGCAAGGGTCACCTATCCCTTCCATCCACTGGTTGACCAAACCGTCTTGGTAACCGGCAGCCATGAGCACGAAGGCGTTCACTATCTGCTCATTCTGGCACACGGTGGTTCATTTCAAATTCCGGCATGGATGTTTGATCCTGCGGCAAGTTCGATCGAGATCGTAGCTGCGCCGCGCCTTTCGGCAACCAAACTCGTTGAACTGCGCGCCAAGCTTTGTTGCCTGACTATTCCGTTGCGGTCGCTGCGGTCGCCGATTGCACATTCAATACTCCGGGAAAGGCGGCGCAGCGATATGTTTGTCGCGGCACGTTCGGCGCCATGGCGGTCGGCAACTGTATCGGGTTCGGCGGCATGCGGGTCGATCGGGCCGTGGCGCAGGAGGTGCTCGAGCGATTGCAACCTCCGGGAATCGAGGCGGCCTTGCGGGCAATGGAGGCGCACACGCAGCGTCATAGCGACAATCAACAGCAACTCGAGAACTTAATCAAGCAAGCACAATACGAGGCTGCCAGGGCGCGCCGCCAGTATGATGCTGTCGATCCGGGCAATCGGTTGGTCGCCGGCGAACTGGAGCGGCGCTGGAATGAGAAGCTGATCCTATTGCGTGATCTCGAGGTCCAGTTCGAGATGCTCTCGACCGACCGTAACACGCCTGCTTTATCGGCCGACGACCGTACAAGATTGATGATGCTCGGTAGCGATCTATAGTAAGGCATGGCACAGGTCCCGACGCGTCTATCGAGACACGCCAAAAGATCATTCGGCTGCTGATCAAAGAAATCATTGTCGATACCGTTGACGACACATTGGCGCTCGTCATTCATTGGCAGGGTGGCGATCACACCCGGATGACGGTGAAGAAAAACAAGATCGGCCAGACCCGCTGGGCAGTTAAGGCTGATGTTGTCGATCTCGTTCGCAACTTGGCGAGGCAGTTGCCCGATTTGTCGATCGCAGCGATCTTGAATCGATCCGGCAAGCGGACAGGGCATGGCGCCAGCTGGACGCGAAGCCACGTCTGCAGTCTTCGCAACATCCACGGCATCTCCGTCTATCGAGAAGGTGAACGGGCCGAACGCGGTGAGAGAACCCTCGACGAGGCCGCCGACATTCTAAAGGTGAGTCGAGCTACCGCCTACCGGATGGTCAGCAGCGGTGTCCTTCCCGCTCGCCAGTTATGCACCGGAGCGCCGTGGATCATCCAGCTTTCCGACCTTCAACACGAAACCGTGCGCCGCGAAGCCGATGCCAGGCGATCCCGGCGTCCGATATCTCAGGATCCGGTTCAAAATCCTCTTTTATAGACATCATCAGATGAGGAGTATGTCGCGCCCTCGTCACCTTCAGCAAACAGGCTATTTTTTCTTAACGCCTGGGGCTTGATTGCCCGCTCAACATGTGGAGTCCACTTCGACGCGGCCGTCTTTCAGGAAGCGCTCGAAGATATCGCGGCGCGATATGGAATAGCGGAGAGCTCCGCGAGTTTTGATTTTCCGGGTAACGCCCCTTAGCCACGAACAGGCACATGATCCTTGGCGCGATTTGAAGTCCACGTGAATTCCCTTGTCCCCAGCGCAACCGTCGACATTTCTCGCAAATGTCGGGCATCCGCCACTTTTGTCAGGTTTGTCGTGATTGGAACGTTTTGTTCGCCGGTCTCTCCGTCAAATACACATCAACCTG